>CALMWA010000033.1 GCA_937873125.1 uncultured Actinomycetes bacterium
GGGATGGCCTACGTCGAGCTTCGCGCGAAAGGCGCCTCTCACGACCTGCACAGCATGTACGGCGGCATCGCCCCGAATCCAGCGTGGCGGCTGGTGCAGGCGCTACGGACGATCAAGGACGAGGACGGGGAGATCACGCTGGACGGCTTCGAGGAGCTCATAGACCCTCCCTCCGAAAGAGACCTGGAGGCCATAAGCCGCATCCCGTTCGACGACGCCGAGCTTCGCCGCTCGTGGGGCGTCGACGCTCTCGATAGGGAGCTCACCGGCGAAGATGCTCTGCGTGAGATGCTCCTGCGCCCGACGGCGAATATCGCCGGCATCATGTCCGGCTACACCGGACCCGGCTCGAAGACCATCGTTCCGTCCGAGGCGTTCGTGAAGATGGACTTCCGGCTCGTGGCGGGCCAGAGCCCCGGTCCGGTGGTGAAGCTGATCCGCGAACATCTCGACCGCCGCGGCTTCTCGGACATCGAAGTCGTGGACCTGCACGGCGTGGAGGCGGCGAAGACGCCGGTTGACTCGCCAGTAGTCCGTACCTCGGTCGAGACCTGGGAGGACCTGGGGCGCGACGACGCCGTCGTCTACCCGACCATCGGCGGCTCCGGCCCAACCTCTCTCATAGCAACGGAGCTTGGCATCCCGACCGTGATGACCGGCAACGTGGCGAACGCCGGGAGCCGCATCCACTCCCCGAACGAGTCCGTCCGCCTGGACGACTACTTCGAGGCCGTTGGCTACTTCGCCCGCTTCTTCGAGCGTTTCGGCCGTTGACGGAGGAGGGGCATAAGGGACTCGACCTCCCGGAGCGCGTCCGGCAGAGCCTCGCGAACGCCGTTGCCGAACGGGGCGTGCAGGCGCGGGTCGTCTCCACCCAGGGCCGCGAGTCGATGCGCCCGCCGCAGGGCCATATAATCGTGGCCGCCACCGAGGAAGAGATAGACGCCGTACGCGGCCCGGCCCGCATCGTCCGACAACTGGAGCACTACAGGACTCCCTACGGTCCCGTGGTGCGTCTCGCATTCACGGTCTACCCGATGGGGGGCGAACCCCTCTCCGCGAGCACGCTCTTGAACATCAGCCAGGTATCGGGGGACACGGCCCTTACCGGCCTCGGACGCCAGAAAACCTTGTTCTTCCACTTCTACAGTGCGAAGGGCGATGACCTGACATACGAGTTCTCGAAGGAGTTGAACAACGCGCCCGAGCAGCGCGCCGAGGCGAAGAAGGTGTTGAAGATGGCGCGCGAGGCCTACTCCGGGACGCCGGAGGAGAGGCGAAGCTTCCGGTGGGCGGTGGGGATCTCGGAGCGGCAGTTCGAGTTGCCTGTCCCTCTACCTGACGAAGAGGTATAGACCGGGGATCTTGGTCTTCCATCTCCGGCCTGCGTATACTTCCCGGCAATGCTAGCGGGGAGCACTTCCAAAGATTTCGTGGCGAAGATCAGTGAGGCTCTGGCCCGT
>CALMWA010000034.1 GCA_937873125.1 uncultured Actinomycetes bacterium
GGATCTCGTACAGCGCCTTCTCGATGGTGAACAACTCTACCAGTCGGCGCACCTGCTCCGGGTCCTCCGGATAGGAGGCCGCGCCGCGCGCGCCCTCAGCGTAGCCTTCCATGAACGCCTCGCGCGCCCGTCGCTCCCAGAGCGCGACCTGCTCCTCCAGGGTCTCATTCTGGTCCGAGCGCTCGGCGCTCACCCGGAGGAAGGCGGACCGCGCGGCGTAGTTGAATGAGCGGAACATCCCTGCCACGTCCCGCAGGGGGCAGTGCTTGCCGCGCCGCTCGACCAGGGGCCGGGCCGGTTCTCCCTCGAAGTCTATGATTTGGAAGTCGTTGTTCACGACCAGCACCTGTCCGAGATGATAATCCCCATGATGCCGGGTCTTCACGACCTCGAACTCCTCCCCGACGACGGCCTTGATGCGCTTCTCTACCGCTTTTCGCTTTTCGAGCAGCCGCTCCACGTCCGCGCGTGCCTCCTCCGGCAAATTTTTCTGCCGCCGCTTGAGGACGTTGAAGGTGCTCTTCAGCTCGTCGCGCACACTCCGCGCCCAGCCCGCGACCTCCTCCGGCGAGGCGACCTCCGGGGCGAACGCTTCGTCGTCGGTGGGCGTCGCGAACGCCTCGTGCAACTCGCCGGTACGCAGGCCCAGAGTGTGCATCAGGCCCATGAAAAATGCGCTGTCGGCTTCGAACTCCTCCGGCTCCTCATCATCCTCGTCGAGAGTCCATGAGGTAGCCGCCCGCTCCTCCAGGTAGCGGTCCAGGTAGTCCAGGGTGTAAGACCAGCCGTCTCCCTGGTTGGCGACGAAGCCCTGAAGGAGGCCGAGGGTCGTCAGTTCGCCGTCGGGGCCCTCGTACTCGATGGCTCCGGCCAGGGGCGGCGTGTTGCCGAAGCGGACTTCTTCGGTCAGGTAGCGTCCGATCTCCAGGTCCGGGTTCGTGCCTTTCTGCAGGCGTCGGTACGCCTTCAGGATCAGGCGCTCACCCAGGATCATGGACGAGTTGCTCTGCTCCACGCCGGCCCGCCGCACGGTAAGCTCCGCCGGCGACTCGTCTCCGAGCAGGTCGTCGAACACGTCGGTCCTCGAGAAGTGGACCTCGCCCTCCCCGATGCTCACGTCCCGGTTCTCCTCCATCGCCGCCACGAGGCCTCGCAGGAACTCCTCGTTCACGAGCGCGTCGTAGAGCACGCCCATCTTCGAGCGGCGCCGGAGCTTGGCGAGGGCGTTGGGCATGAAGTCGTCCAGGCCGTCCCCTCCGCCGTCCTCCTCCCACGCCGCCGAGAGCGGCAGGAAGTAGAGCTGCGGTTCGGCTTCTTCGCCCGAGTCGTCCCGGACGTGGACCCTGAGCAGCGCCAGGACGTGCGAATCCGCGATCTCGGCGCGAGCCGCGACCTCGACGGACTCGATCTCCCCGGCCTTTCCCGCGAACCACCGGCGGGCCTTCAAAAAGCTCGGCAACACGACGCTCTCTAGCTGCGAGATCTGACGCGACGGTATCCGAAGCGGCGCCCGGTGCGCCTTGCTGGCGGTCTCCCGCCCGGCCGGCAACACCAATACCGGCGGCTCCAGGAAACGTGGGCTGCCCTCGTGCCAGCGCGGCGGCGAGGCCTCGGTCTCCAGCGAGAGGCGGAACCAATAAAAAGCGTGTCCCGGCAGGGTCAGGAAGTACGGCAGGCTGCCTATCGGGGGGAAGCTGCTACCGCCTATAAGCTCGACGGGAATCCTCTCTCGGAAGCGCGAGAGGTCCAGCTCGACCGGCTGGGCCGACCGGGAGAGGTTGGCGACGCACAGGATCGCCTCGTCCTCGTACTCGCGCAGGTAGGCCAGCACTTTCCGGTTGCCGGGATGCAGGAACTCCAGAGTCCCGCGCCCGAACGCCTTGTGGGCCTTACGGACGGAGATCAGACGCTTCATCCAGTTCAGCAGTGAGCCCGTGGAACGGCTCTGCGCCTCGACGTTGACCGACTCGTAGCCGTAGACCGCGTCCATGACCGGCGGCAGGTACAGTCTCGCCGGGTCGGTGCGCGAGAAGCCGGCGTTCCTATCGCTCGTCCACTGCATCGGGGTGCGGACGCCGTCGCGGTCGCCGAGGAAGACATTATCGCCCATCCCCAGTTCGTCACCGTAGTAGATGATCGGGGTTCCGGGCATGCTCATGAGGAGACTATTCAAAAGCTCTATCCTGGGGCGATCGTTATCCATGAGCGGCGCGAGGCGGCGCCGGATGCCGATGTTCACGCGCATGCGGGGGTCTATCGCGTAGGTCTGGTACATGTAGTCGCGTTCGCGGTCGGTGACCATCTCCAGGGTAAGCTCGTCGTGGTTGCGGAGGAACACGGCCCACTGGCAGTTGTCCGGGATCTCCGGGGTCTGCTGCATGATCTCTACGATCGGGTGCCGGTCCTCCTGTGCGACGGCCATGTAGATCCTGGGCATCAGCGGGAAGTGGAAGGCCATGTGGCACTCGTCTCCGTCCCCGAAGTACGGCAGCACGTCCTCGGGCCACTGGTTCGCCTCGGCCAGGAAGAGCCGGTTCTCGTAGCCTTCGTCCATCTGGGCGCGCATCTTCTTTAAGACCTCGTGGGTCTCCGGGAGGTTCTCGTTATCCGTGCCCTCGCGCTCGATGAGGTACGGGATCGCATCCAGGCGCAGGCCGTCCACGCCCGCATCGAGCCAGAACTTCATCACGCCCATGATGGACTTGAAGACCTGCGGGTTGTCCAGGTTGAGGTCCGGCTGGTGCGAGAAGAAGCGGTGCCAGTAGAACTGCTCGGCCTCGTCGTCCCAGGTCCAGTTGGAGTGCTCGGTGTCGGTGAAGATTATGCGGGTGTCTTCGTACTTGTCCGGGGTGTCACTCCACACGTAGTAGTTGCGCTTCGCGGAGCCCTTGGGGGCTTTTCGGGCGCGCTGGAACCAGGGGTGCTGGTCGGAGGTGTGGTTGATGACCAGCTCGGTTATGACCTTGAGGCCGAGCTCGTGCGCACGCCTCACGAACGCCCGGAAGTCGCGCTTGGTACCGTAGTCGGGGTGGACGTTCTTGTACTCGGAGATGTCGTAGCCGTCGTCGCGTAGAGGTGAGGGGTAGAAGGGCATCACCCAGATCGCGGTGGTCCCCAGGTCCCTTATGTACTCCAGGCGCTGCATGAGACCTTTAAAGTCGCCTATGCCGTTGTTGTCGGAGTCGAAGAACGCCTTTACGTGCAGATGGTAGATGATGGCGTCCTTGTACCAGAGCGGATCGTTCTCGTGGACGGACGCCGGCTTCTTGAGCGATCCTTCCGCGCGCTGCATCTCGGTCATCAGGCGCCCACCTTCGTTATGCGGAAGATCTCCACCGGGTTGCTCCACGGCGTGAGCCGCACCCAAAACCAGCTCCCCGTCGCCCGCATCCTACGCTCGGAGATGAGCTCCTCCACCACGTACTCCTCGTCCTCGCTTATGTCGAGCTGCCACAACGGAAAATAGACGTGCGTGTCGTGCGGGCTGTGCGGGTCGAGGTTGACGGCGGTAAAGATGGCGTTGCCGTCCTTCGTCTTGCCGTAGAACAGGATGTTGTCGTTCGGGGCCTCATGGAACGTTAGGTTCTTGAGGTGGTGCAGGGCGGGGTTCTCGCGGCGTATCCGGTTTATCCGGGCAATGTAGTCCTTGATGTTGCCGGGCCGGTCCCAGTCCCAGACCTTGTACTCGTAGACCTCGGAGTCCTGGTAGTAGACGGTGGTGCCGCGTTCGCCGCGCGGGGTGTTCTCGCACAGCTCGTAGCCGTTATAGATGCCGTAGGTCGGGGAGAGCGTGGCGGCGAGGGCGAAGCGCATCTGGAACGCGGGACGGCCGCCGAACTGCAGGATGTGCGGCAGGATGTCGTGGGTGTTGGCGAAGAAGTTTGGCCGCATGTACTCGCTCGGCTCCTGCTGGGCGAGTTCGGTGAGGTACTCGATCAACTCCCGCTTCTCGTTGCGCCACGTGTAGTAGGTGTAGCTCTGGGTGAAGCCGAGCTTGGCGAGGTTCTGCATGATGCGCGGGCGGGAGAAGGCTTCGGCCAGGAAGATGACGTCCGGATGGTCGTCCTGGACCTCCTTTATGCACCACTCCCAGAACGCGAACGACTTGGTGTGCGGGTTGTCCACCCGGAAGATCTTCACGCCCTGCTCGACCCAGAACAGGATCACGTCGCGCCACTCCCGCCACAGGTTTTTCCAGTCCTCGCAGTAGAAGTCCACGTTCACGATGTCCTGGTACTTCTTCGGCGGGTTCTCGGCGTACTTTATGGTCCCGTCGGGCCGGAAGCGGAACCACTCGGGATGCTCCTTGACGTACGGATGGTCCGGCGAACACTGGATCGCGAAGTCTAAAGCGACCTCCATACCGTTGTCATGAGTCGCCTCCACGAAGTGCCGAAAATCCTCCAGCGTCCCGAGCTCCGGGTGGATGGATCTATGCCCCCCCTCCTCGCTCCCAATGGCGTAGGGGCTTCCGGGATCTTCGGGTCCGGCGACGAGGGCGTTGTTGCGGCCCTTGCGGTGCGTCGTGCCTATCGGGTGGGGCGGGAGGAGGTACACCACGTCGAAGCCGAGGCTCGCTATCTCCGGCAGCCGGTCCTCGGCCTCGCGGAAGGTCGCGCTCCTGCCCGGCACGGTCCCCTGCGAGCGCTGGAACATCTCGTACCACGCCCCGTAGCGGGCACGCTCGCGGTCAACCGTTACCTGCAGCTTCTTGCCGTAGGTTGTGGAAGCGGAGCGGTCGGGGTTGGCCCGCATCAACTCGCGCACCTCCGGGGAACGCATGAGGGCGAGCCGACCCTCGTAGCCCGAGGCGTCGAAGCCGGCGAGCGTCTGCTTCAGACGCTTGTCTTTAGAGCGGCGTTGGGCGTCCGCCACGATCTGGCGGCCCTCGATCAACTCCAACTCCACCACCTGACCGTCGTCCACCTTCTTCCCCACGTCCCGCCGCCAGGTCTCAAACTCGTCATGCCACGCCTCTATGGTGTACTCGTAGCGGGCGTTCTTCGGCAGCTCGAAGGCGCCGCTCCAGAGATCGAGGCCAGGGTTGATCTGGACCATCGGCGTCTCGGTCCACCGCCGCGCGCCCTTCTCCCGATGCTTCAAGACGGCGGAGAGCACGTCATGCCCATCCTTGAAAATATCCGCCCGAACCTCCATCCGGTCGCCGACCTCCCGTTTCACCGGGTACCGGCCGCACTCGATCTCCGGCCGCACATTCTCTATAACAACGCTCGTGTAATCTCCCGGCACCTCACGCCCTCCAGAAATAATTCAAACTGCCACGCCAACCGCCCGCGTTGACCGATCAGCATACCGACAAACCACCCGGATTAAAGCGGACCAGGAAAACCCTGGCAAGCGGTCTTATGGAACAACGCTTCGGGTAAGATGCCTTCGAGGTGAGTATTCAGGATAGGAGCACTAAATGAGCGACGAAGTACGCGACAAACAGGGCGACGCCGAGCCTCTGAACTGGGCCTGCACCGTCTGCGGCTACCGCGTCGAAGGCAAACCGCCCCCCGAGAAGTGCCCCGACTGCGGAGCCGAGCGGGAGATGTTCGACCAGGTCCCGAAGCCGGGGTTCTGAGTAAACGCATCGCGAAACTTGCTCAAACCGAGTTTTCGGTGACGGTTTCTTAACTCGAAAACTGTCCCACCATGTACGCGATCAGAGCGAGAACTCCGAAAATTGCCGAGGCACCAATTATCAGAGCAAGGACTATTCCGCCAATTATGAGGATCTCGCGTAGCTGCTCGCGCTTTTGTTGCTGGCCCTCTTGGAGAGTGGACGGGTAAAGCGACGGTAATGCTACCCTCCTCAGGATCTCAGTGAGAAACAAGAAAGTGAATCCGCCGATAAACAAGCCGAGTGCGGTATGCTTGTCCCCGAGTTGCCCAAGAGCGCTGAACCAATTCAGCCCGCTTACCGGCGAAATCAATACCAACCCCGCTACTATCAAAGATAAGGCTGCCATAAATATGGCGACCGCTTGCACCCCTCTGGGGCTTGCAGGCAACGTCATAAGGCGCGCCGCTGCGGAGCCCAGCAAAGCTCCTGCCAGGAATGGAAGGGCGTAGACTGCAGGGGGGAAACCTAACAAGGCGAGAACAGCGACAAGAACAACAGGAACGGCTAAGACGGTCATATGAGCCATATCGATTTTAGAAGGTTTTCCGAGCCTCACGGTAGGGCTTCCTCCAGAGAGGTCAGTTAAGAATTACAAGGTACAGTGTTTTGATGGACCTGTCCAGAAACTTGACGACCGACAAGCTACGAATCTCTTTATCGCTATTACTGCAGTAGGAAGCGGTTTCGGCTGTCGAGGCTCTTGTGCCAAGAAGGGGATCAATCCCTTTTCTCAGCACAAGAGCCTCCTAACTACCACTTAGGGTACATATGATACATATTTTGCACTACCTAACAGTACCCATCTTTGTAACAAGTACTGCGAGCCCAGGACGCACATCCGTCCGAAATTGTTGTGCCGTACCAGTATACGTAGGCACATATAGCTCCGGCTGCAGGATTTAGCCATCCGCCGATGAAGCAACTAGTAGTCACGGAGAACGTGCAGCGGTTGTAGCGTCTCCTTCTGCATTCTGAACAACTGGTCTGTGCGAAGACCATCTCCTGCTGCTCGCGCCGACGGACACGCTCCAATCTGCTAGCTTCCTCTTTGAACTGCTTGCGAGTAAACCTTCGACCGTCCGGTGTTACGATGTAATTAGTCTTGACAAGTGTTTGACCTAGGGACTCGCCGTTTTCGTACGCCGCTATCTTGTATCCGCCGTTCTCGCCACGGTCACTCACCATGTGACGATAATAGGATACCACCTTGTTCTGAAGCTCTATGAGAAAGGTCGCTGCGGCACCGGTACCGTTGGTGCTCGCTGTGGGCACAGCCACGGTTGCCACCTCTAAACTTTCGTCGAAGGAGAACTTGGCGCGCTCGAACTCAAATTTTCGCCCTAGCTTGCGTTCTAAGTCTCTGAACTGTTTGGACGAACGAACCACTTTCTCCGCCTTCGCCCGCTGTGCGCGCGTGCCATTTGAGCTAGACGAGCCCTCCTGCGCCGCAGCTAAAGTAGAAAGACCAGATAGTAGAGATAACGCAACCGTCGCGCCGCCCAAACCCTTGAGAAACTGTCCGCGGGTGACGCTATGAATTGCTCCTGTTGAAGTATGCAACTCTTGTGGCCTACGAGAGGCGTTAAAGTCTCCTAGCACCCTCATGACCCGCCAGCTTGCAACAAATCCAAGTGCGTAACCCAGATGGATACCCATCCGTATGCCGGTCCACGCTTTCACTTCAGTACCTTTGACCTCTATCAAGGTTGGAGTCCATGGAGCGTTCTCGCCGAGTATCCGCTTACGCCAGTGTTCAACCTGCGGGTCGTGCAGACTACGAATCTCCAGATTATCGCCGACTGCGTCCCTGATCCGTTCGGCTAAATTGCTGCACGTCATGCACCCGCCGTCGAAGCCGAGCACTAATTTTCTGTGCCCAGTACCCAAGCCATTATCCATGCTGCATCTCCTTTCCGAGAGCTCTGGCCCTCAACTGTCTGACTGGAAGTCTCGACCACTCACAGCGTTGCCGCTACGAAGAACCGGCCAAGAATGTTGGCCGGTTAAGAACTTTAGCCACTTGTCACGAAACTTTACGGAGTTCTAGTAACGTGGAGGAGGCGCAAGTCCTATTTCCACGGCCCTAATGGCTGCTTGCTTGCGGTTCTTGACGGCCAGCTTCGTGATGATGTGTTCGAGTTCTAGCTTGACAGTCCCGAGGCTGTAGCAAAGATTTCGGGATATCCGCAGATTAGTATGTCCTTCGACCACTTCGCACAGTATCTCCATTTCACGAGGCGTCAGAGAGTCAGGGACCAGTTCCGCAATCTTTCGCTCGGTTATATCCTCGGCCACGCAGGCGAAGTAGTCCGGCTCGCCCGAGGGCTTTCGCACCAGCGAGACGGAGAGGTTGACCCACACGCGGCGGCCATCCTTGCGTACGTAGCGTCTCTCGACGGAGTAGGGGCCGAACCTGCCTTCGAGCGCCCGGCGAACGCGATCGAGGGCCGCCTCCCGGTCCTCGGCAGGAGTCAACTCCAGGTAGGTCATGCCGAGCAGCTCCTCCCGTGAGTAGCCGAAGACCTCGCAGAGCTTGTCGTTGAACCTCAGCCATCTTCCGTCCGGTGCAACGTGAGCCATCCCTACAGCCGCCGCCTCGAACGTGGTCTTAAAGCGCTCCTCGCTCTCCTTTAGCTTCTCTTCCCACTGCCGGCGCTCGGTTACGTCCGCCATCGAGCCAACCATCCGTACCGCTTTACCTTTCTCGTCACGCACCACGTAGCCCCGATCTACGACAGTCGCGTAGGTGCCATCGGCGCGGCGGAAGCGGTACTCCTCCGTCCACGCCTCCCCGGAGTCTTCGAATAGGTCCTTCAGGCCCGAGAGGACCCTCCCCCTGTCTTCGGGGTGGATGCGCTCTTCCCACCACTCGCCTTTGGAACCTTCGTGCGGCGGGTAGCCGAAGAGGGCCTCGGTCGCCCCGGCCCATTCTTGCTTGCCGGTTAGGAGGTCGTTGTCCCAGATCGCCTCGCCGGTGGCCTTTGCGACCAGCCGGTGGCGCTCCTCGTTCCTTCTCAACGCTTCTTCGGCCTCTTGGCGCCCGGTCATGTCCAGTATGGTCTGCAGCGCTCCCTCGTAGGAGCCGCCCGACCCGAAGACCGGGTAGCCACCGCAAGAGAGTATTTTCTTCGTGCCGTCGGCGGCGGTCGCGGTGACCTCGTAGGCGGATACAATGCCTTCCAGACGCAATTCCCACTGCTCGTGCGCCTTCCCTTTCTCTACTCCGTCCAGGAAGTCGAAGAAGGACCTGCCGATCAACTCGTCGGCGGTGAGCGCGAGTATCTCGGCGTAAGCCTCGTTGCAGTAGATGATGACTCCGCCCTCCGGGGCGATGTGGGCGATGCCCTCCCGGATGTTCTCCACCAAGTTGCGGTACTTCTCCTCGCTTTTCCAAAGAGTGTCCGCTTTCCTGGCGGCTGTTCTCACGTTGCCATCCTTAGAGCCCACGTCTCTCCCTGATAAAGCGCTTCTAGCCCAAATGAGCTAAGCATAAAACATGTTAAACCGTTGGGAGGTGTGGGTCAAATACGCGCCACCAGTTATGAGAGCGCCCGGCTTCGGCTAGTGTACGTTGCGTGGATATCCCGACCCTCGTCCAGATAGTTACCTCGGTGACCAACACCCTGTTCGTGATCGTGCTGGCCGCCGGCTACTACTACACCTGGAAGGCGAGTCAGCAGACGCTGCGCGAGATGCAGGCGCAGCGCACCGCGATGGGCCGACCGCTGGTCGTCGTGCAGGAGGATTACGACAGCCTGCCGGAGCTGGACATTACGATCCGGAACGTGAGCGAGGGCGCGGCCAGGGACATAACTTTCGAGTTCTCCGCGCCGATAGAGAACTCCAGCGGTTTCGGCATCTCCGAGATGCCGTACTTCGAGAACGGGCTGGACTTCCTGCCGCCGAACGGTGAGATCTCCTGCTACTGGGACGAGCTTGACTCCCTTCTGCCGTTCCTGGATAAGAAAGGTCTTCGGGACGGTATCCGCGTTACCGTCCGCTACAAGGACCTTGCCGGAGCCTCCTACGAGAGCAGTTGGAAGCTCGACCCGTTTCTCTATAAAGACACCGGCCTCGTGAAGCGCAAGGGCATGGCCGACCTCGTGAGGGCGGTGGAGAAGCTCGGCTCGAAGGACGGGGATAAGAACGCTCCCCGGTCCGCCGAATAAGTCGCTCGTCTGTCGAGTTGCTGGTCCCGGAGCGGATGGGCCGTGTTAAGATGCCCGGCAGGGAAGTAGGGGATGTTCTGTGTTGGGCAGGTTTAGGTTCGCGAGGTAGCCTTGAGCGGTACCGAGCTTTTCGCACGCGCCACCCTGGATAGCCTCTCGGCGCACATAGCCATCATCGACGGATCGGGCGAGATCGTCGCGCTCAACAAGGCCTGGAGAGAGTTCGCCGCGGCGAACAACGCCACGGGCAACGTTTCGGAGGGCGCTAACTATCTCGGGGTGTGCGACTCAGCGGTCGGAGACCAGTCCGGGTACGCCGCCGCCTTCGCAGAAGGAATACGCGCCGTACTCCGCGGCAGGCGTGAGGAGTTCGCGATGGAGTACCCGTGCCACTCTCCTACTGAGTACCGCTGGTTCATCGGCCGGATAACGCTCTTCCGAAACGATACTCCTCAGGCGGTGGTCTCGCACGAGAACATTACCCAGCGCAAGCTGGCGGAAGAGGCGCTCGCCAGGGTTCTGAGAACAAGAACGGACTTCATGGCCGATGTCTCGCACGAGCTGAGAACTCCCTTGACCGTGATCCGGGGCAACGCCGAAGTCGGGCTGCAGCGTGCCTCCGATCACGTCCACCGGGAGACGCTGGAGGAAATTCTTCAGGAAGCGGAACGCATGACCCGGATGGTCGAAGACCTTCTTCTCCTAGCACGCTCGGACTCCGGGTCGCTTCCCCTGACTTTCGAGCCGGTGCCCGTCGCTACGCTACTGCTCAGACTAGCCCGTCGGGCGGATGCGCTGGTGCGCGAGCGCGGCGCATCCTTGCGAACCGCTTTGACGGGCGAGGGTCGCTTGAGGTGCGACGTGGAGCGGATAGAGCAGGCGGTGCTCGTTCTGGTAGACAACGCGGCCAAGTACGGGCCATCCGAAGGAGAGATCTCGCTCTCTTCGCGGACTCGGCAAGACGAGTTGCTAATCGAAGTCGCGGATCAGGGCCCCGGTATCCGGGAAGAGGAACTGCCGCGAATCTTCGAGCGCTTCTACCGGGGAGAGAGCCCGCCCGAACAGCGGGGTTCGGGGCTGGGATTGCCGATAGCCCGTACCATAGTCGAAGCCCACGGAGGCCACATCGAAGCTGTGAGCCGTGTGGGTAAAGGAACACGCGTATCTATACATCTACCGCTGCTCGGAGATTCGTAGTCATCCGGCTCGGAGGCTAGAAGCTCCACTCGTTGAGGAGCGTGTCCTGGAAGACGTCTATGTCGTGGCCGGAATCGGCCTTCTCTATCCGGGCGATGATGTGGGCTATGGACTCGTCGGTCCTCGCCATGCGCTCGCTTAGAGTGCGACCGATCTCGTAGACGACCTTGCAGGCCGCGAGGGAATCTTCGTCGAGCATCTCCAGAAACTCGTCCCGGTTTATGCGGTGCGCCTCGACCTGGGTCTTGGCCGTTACGGTCGCCGCGGCGCGCGGCTCGGTCAGGAGGCCCATCTCGCCCACGACGGTCGGAGCGCTCACGGTGGCAAGCACCTGCCGGCGTCCGGGAAGCACCTTCTTGTGGACCTCCACGATGCCGGAGGCCAGGACGTACAGGTAGTCCTCGGGGCCGTTCTCCTCGAAGATATTCTCTCCGGCGCTGAATTCGACGGGCTCCAGGATCTCCTCCAGCTCGGCCCGCTCCTCGGGGTCGAGACGGCTGAAGATCGGGATGTCCTTGAGTGTAGGGGTCATCTCCGTATCGCTCCTTTAGATCGACCAGTCGGTGGTAAGGCGGTCCCGGAAGGCTTCGAGGTCGGTCTCGCCCTTGCGGTCCAACTCTCGGATGGCCTCGGCGACCTCCTCGTCCAGGCGGGTGAGCCGGTGGGCCAAGACGCGGGCTATGCGGTACGAGAGCTTGAAGGCGGCGGGTCGTCCCTCCGAGATCATGCGCCGGAAAGTCTCGCGCGGTATTCGGATCGCCTCCACCCGGCTCGACGCCCGCACGGTCGCCGATGCCCCGCTCTTCCCCAGCAGCCCCCGCTCCCCCACGACCGTCCGCTCCGCCCCGGCGTCTATCTTCACCAGCACCCTCTCCCGGTCGCCGGGAAGACTCTTCCTCACCTCGACCCTCCCGGAGGTCAGGACGAACAGGCTGCTCGGCCGCCCACCCTCGGAGATGATGTCCTCCCCCACCTCGAAGGTCGCGGCCTCCGCCTCGCGCATGAACTCGCTCCGCTCCTCATCGGTGAGAAACTCGAAAAGCTTGACCCGCTGTAGTTGGTTCTCCGTCACCCAGTCATCACCCCGTCACCGTTAGCATTGCCGAAGATTATATGCTCCCGGCCATCTCCACGAAACTCGCCGTAGCGACGGCGCGGGGCGGATGTTTTAATCACCATCGGGTGAAGCTGCCCCGGAAGGACGGAGAGAAGCGGCATGGGATACGAGCCTAGTTTCCTGGAGATTTTCTACTTCGCGATCCTTCCAGCGCTCTTCATGGGGGCGGCCGTCTTCGCGGGTACGTACTTAGGCATCTTGCTCGCCTTGCGGAAGCGATCTTCTCAGAAGACCAGCGACTACAGCGCTTCGAGCCCACTGGACATCGTGCGCGAGCGCTACGCGCGGGGTGAGATTTCCCGCGGCGAGTACGAACGGATGCGCGACGATCTAGCCGCACCGTAACGGAAAACGGGCGCGGTGGAATGACCACCGCGCCCGCTCACATGGCTTCCGGGTTTCGTGAAGCCTACTCGACCACCTGAACGTCCACCACGCCGGAACCGGCGGCGGTGAGGCCGATAGTATCGGCGGCGGCCTGCGAGAGATCCAACTCCCGACCCGCCACGTAGGGACCCCGGTCGTTTACCGTTACGACGACGGACTCGCCCCCGTAGGTAACGAGAAGCTGCGTACCGAGCGGCAGCGTCTTGTGAGCCGCCGTGAGAGCGCTCGGGTCGAACGGCACACCACTCGCCGTCGGGCTACCCGCCAACTCATACCCGTAGTAGCTCGCCACCAACGGCTCGGCCTGGACATCATCCTGCACAACGGCCAGCGAAAACACGGACACACCCGCGAACGTACCGGCCACAAACAGCATCTTGAGAAAAGACTTCAATAGTCCCCCTCCAGATCGCTTACACAACAGCGCCCGAGGCTACTACACTA
>CALMWA010000035.1 GCA_937873125.1 uncultured Actinomycetes bacterium
CGTCGGTAAGGCACAGGCGGGCGCCGGAGTCCTCAAAGATGTGGCGTAACTCCGTCCGCCGGTACTGGGTGTTTACGGGCACGACTACGCCACCGGAGAGCTGTGTGCCCAGGTAGACGGCGAGGAGATCCGGACAGTTCTCCAGAAAGAGCGCGACACGGTCGCCGGGGCCCAGGCCGTGTTCGCGGAGCGCGAAGGCGAAGATCGAGGCGCGCCGGAGCAGGTTCCCGTAGGTCCATTCCTCGTTCTCGAACCGCAGGCACAGCTTCTCCGGCGCGAGTTCGGCGTGCCGGACGAAAACCTCCACGATGGACGAAGGTTTACTCATCGGAGCCGGCGCTCTTCGCTTTCCCGTAACCGGAGATCTTCTCGGCCACCTCGCGCACTTCCTCAGTATTTAGCAGAACCGGCTCTCCCGCAATCCTGGCACGGTAGTACAACTCGGCCATCTCCTCCAGGATCTCCGTCCGCGAGAACGCCTCTTCCGGGCCTTCCCCTACCGTGATGGTGCCATGATTTTGCAGCAGACAGGCCGTGTGGCGCTCTCCCAGGGCTTCGGCGGCGAGGCGGGCGAGTTCGTCGGTGCCGTATAGGGTGTAGGGCGCTATGGAGACACGGCCGTCATCGGAGAGCACGGTGAGCATGTAGTGAATCGGGGGTATCTCCCAGGCCAGGCACGCGAGGGTGGTGGCATAACGGGAGTGGGTGTGGACGATGCCGCCGACCTCGGGACGCGCCCGGTAGATGCCGGTGTGCATCGGGGTCTCGGTGGAGGGTTTCCAGGGGCCGTCGAGAAATTCTCCGTTCAGGTCAACGAGCACCACGTCGTCGGGTCCGAGTTCGGCGTAGTCGAGGCCGCTTGGAGTTACGAGCACGGTGTTCTCGGGGGTGCGGGCGCTGACGTTGCCGGATGTTCCCTTCACGAGGCCCGAGGAGATCATACGCCGCGCCGTGGTCGCTACCTCTTCGCGTAGATCCTTATAGTCCAAAACGGTTTCCTTCTCTACTACGGGCGGATCTCGTACTTGATGCCTTCCTGACGGCCGTGGCTCTCCAGCGCGGCGACGATATCTTCGAGTGGGCGCACGCCGGAGATGAACGGCTCCGGGTCCACCTGTCCGCTCCGCAGCAGGTCGAAGGCGGTCTGCACGGTGTACGGCGTGTGGTGGAAGATGCCCCGGATCGTGATCTGGGAGTAGTGCAGCAACACCGTGTCCACCTCTATCGAAGTCCCCGACGGAGCGCCGCCGAAGAGCGTAACGTCCCCGCCCCTGCGAACCATCCGCAGCGCCTGCTCCCACAGCGCCGGAAACCCCACGGCCTCTATCACCACGTCCGTGCCGCGTCCCTCGGGCGTCCACTTGCGCACGGCCTCTATCGTATCCACGCCCTTGTCGGCCTGTATCGTCTCCACGGCGCCGAGTTCGCGGGCTACGGCGAGGCGCTCGGGGCTCTTGTCCACGCTTATGACGCGGGCGCCGCGTTCGGTTGCGAGGCGGACGAACATCAGCCCGATCTGACCGGCCCCGATCACGGCCACCGTCTCACCCACCTCTATCGGCGTCCGAACCACCCCATGCACCGCGCATGCCAGCGGCTCCAACAGCGCCGCCCGGCTGAACTCAACGCCGTCCGGTATTTCGAAGAGGTTCTGCTCCACGATGCGGCTCGGAACGACAATATACTCGGCGAACGCGCCATTCAGGAACTCCAGCCGCTCGCACATGGACTGGTCGCCGACCTTGCAGAAGTAGCAGCGGTTGCACGGCGCGCTGTTCGCCGCGACCACCCGCATCCCCGGTCGCCATTCTTCCACACCTTCTCCCACGGCCTCGATCTCACCCGCGAACTCGTGGCCAAACGGCGACGGCATGGTCTTGAAAAGCGTAGGGTGGCCGCGCCGGTAGCTCTTCACGTCGGTACCACACGTCAGCGCCGCGCCGATCTTCACCAGCACCTCACCCGGACCCGCCTCGGGGGTTGGCACGTCCTCCATCCTGACGTCTTCCGGGGCGTGAAACATCGCGGCTCTCAAAAGCGGCACCACCTCTATCTAGCGGTTCGGGCTGGGGACGAATCTTATAGCAGGGCAAATTTACGGGCAACGACGCCCCGGATTTCAGCCTTTGCTATAGTGAATTTGGAGGGAGACCCGGTGGGGGCCGGGAACGACAGCGACACGCTCCGTCCGGGGCGAGGGGAAAGGAGATCATGGCGATCACGACGGATCTGGTGATAGGCATCGACTGTTCGACGACGGCGACGAAGGCCGTCGTATGGGACAGCCGGGGCAACACGGTGGCAGAGGGACGGGCGACCTTCCCGCTCTCAAGCCCGCAGCCGGACTGGGGCGAGCAGAGCGCCGAAGACTGGTGGCGGTCGACGAAGGAAGCGCTCCGGCAGGCCGCGCAGAGCGTGGACCAGCGCCGCATCGGGGCCATAGGCATCACCCACCAGCGCGAGACATTCGTGTGCCTGAACGAGGACGACCACCCTTTGAGGCCCGCGATGCTGTGGCTCGACTCGCGGGCGCGCGAACAGGTCGCAGAGTTCGGCTCCGAGGACGTGCACAGGATCACCGGCAAGCCCCCCAACCCAACACCGGCCCTTTACAAGCTCCTCTGGCTGCGCGAGCACGAGCCCGAGATCCTGGACCGCACGGCGCGGGTGGTGGACGTTCACGCTTTCCTCGTCCACCGCATGACCGGCCACTGGCGCACTTCCTGGGCCACCGCCGATCCGATGGGCCTCGTGGACATGGCATCCTTTGACTGGTCGGACGAGATGCTCGGGCTGGTGGGGCTCGGGCGGGAGCACATGGTCGATCTGTATGCTCCGGGCGAGGTGATCGGGGAGCTCAAAGAGGACGTGGCGCGCGAGGTCGGTCTGCAGGCCGGACTACCAATAGTTAGCGGCGTAGGCGACGGTCAATCCGCCGGTCTCGGAGCGAACATTACGGCACCCGGCAAAGCGTACCTCAACCTCGGCACAGCGGTCGTCTCAGGGACGTACAGCGAGAACTACTCGTGGGGCAACGAGT
The DNA here is from genome assembly GCA_937873125.1 of uncultured Actinomycetes bacterium. Classification (GTDB taxonomy): domain Bacteria; phylum Actinomycetota; class Rubrobacteria; order Rubrobacterales; family Rubrobacteraceae; genus JACDDK01. The sequence continues at coordinate 3,041 of CALMWA010000035.1, forward strand.
ACCGGGTGCTCGGCGGGCCGGTTCCGCGCACCTACACTTTAGAGACGCTGCTGGCGGCGGGGACGTACACGGTTAGCTGGTTCGTGGAGAAGTTCGGGGGGATAAAGGCCGAGGACTTCGGGCTGGGCCTCAGCACCGAGCAGATCCTGGAGACCGCCGCCGCGCAACTAAAGCCCGGCTCGAACGGCCTGTTGGCGGTGCCGTATTGGAACAATGCCTCCACACCGTACTGGGACACGGCCGCCCGCGGCGTAATGATCGGCTGGACCGGCACCCACGGCAAGGCGCACGCCTACCGCGCCATCCTGGAGGGCATCGCCTTCGAGCAACGCCTGATGACCGACGGCGCGGAGAGCGGTCTGGAGAAGCCCGTCGAAGAGATCCTGGCTCTCGGCGGCGGGTCGCGTAGCGAACTGTGGTGCCAGATCGTTGCGGATATCACGCAGCGTCCGGTCTCCGTGTGCCAGGAACTGGAGAGCACCTGCCTCGGCGCGGGGATGCTCGCCGCCTCCGCTAGTGGGATGTACGGCAGCATTCAGGAGGCGGCCGAGGCCATGTCCGGCGAGGGCGCCCGCTACGAGCCCGACGGGAAGAACTCAGCGTTCTACGACCGGCTCTACAACGACGTGTACAAGGAGATCTACCCGAGCCTCAGGCACCTGTTCCCGAAGCTCACGGACGCCATGAGGTCCGGCGAGTAGCGGCGGCGACCGGCTACAGGTTGGCCCCGGCTCACCGATCCGTAAACGCTAGGGTCTGTTTGCGAACCTGCATGATGTGGGCACGCTGTCTGTATGGGACGTGGAGATTTGACCGACAAGCAATGGGAACGTTTGAAGCCACACCCGCCACCTCAAAAGCCCCCAACGGGCAGACCCAACGCCGATCATCGGCGCATCATAAACGGTATTCTCTGGATAGATCGCACCGGAGCCCCCTGGAGAGACCTGCCCGAACGCTACGGCCCGTGGAGGACCGTAGCGAGCCGCTTCTACCGCTGGCAGAAAGCCGGAGTGTGGAAGCGTATCCTCAAGGCGCTTCAGTGCCAGGAGGACGACAAAGGGGAGCTCGATTGGCGGGTGCACTACCTGGACGCGACCATCGTGAGGGCACACCAGCACGCCGCCGGGGCAAAAGGGGGGACCAACACTCTGAGGCGTTAGGCTATTCACAGGGCGGCTTCTCTACGAAGGTGCATCTAAGAGCCGAAGGGAGCGGGAAACCGATGGTCTTCGTGCTCAGTGCGGGTCAGCGCAACGAGATGGTGGCCTTTGAGGCTCTAATGGAACAGGGAAAGGTAAAGCGAGTCAGGCGAGGTCGTCCGAAGCTGCGTCCTGATCGAGTATGCGCCGACAAGGGATACGCTAACGGGCAAGTTCGCGGCTACCTCAGGCGCAAAGGCATAAGGGTGACCATAGCGAGAAAGAGCAACGAGCATCGCGGGGGAGCTTTTGACCGGGCGATCTACCGGATGCGCAACCTCGTAGAGAGGCTCATCAACCGCCTCAAGCAGTTTCGGAGGGTGGCGACCCGCTACGAGAAGCGAGCTGAGAACTATGAGGCGATGCTGACGATCGCGGCGATCAAGGTTTGGCTATGATTTGCAAACAGTCCCTAGTGTGGCGGCGAACCCGATAAGGAACGCGCCCATCGCCCGCTCGGCCCAGCGTCGGGCGGCGGGCGCGGCGAGCACGAGGTCGCGGAGAGCGGCGCTCGCCACGGCGTAGACGGCGAACACGGCGAGGGTCATGAGCATGAAGACCCCGCCGAGCCAC
>CALMWA010000036.1 GCA_937873125.1 uncultured Actinomycetes bacterium
ACGTGGCCCTCAAGGTGATGAGCGGGCGCTACTCCGAGGACGACGAGTTCGTCGAGCGTTTCAGGCGCGAGGCCCAGAGCGCCGCCGCCCTCGCGCACCCGAACATCGTCTCCATCTACGACCGGGGCGAATCCGAGGACGGCACTTACTACATAGCGATGGAGTACCTGTCTGGCGGAACCCTCAAGGACAGGATACTTAAGCGAGGTGCTCTTCCGCCCCAAACAGCGGCGGCGGTGGCGCTCCAGATCTCCGAGGCCCTCCAGGTGGCGCACAAGAACGGCGTGATCCACCGCGACATAAAACCCCACAACATCCTGATCACCGAGTCCGGCGACCTGAAGGTCACGGATTTCGGGATAGCCCGCGCCGCCTCCTCATCCACGATGACGAAGACGGGCTCCATCCTCGGCACGGCCCACTACATCTCGCCGGAGCAGGCGATGGGCGAACCCGTCGGGCCGGCGAGTGACCTGTACTCTCTGGGCATCGTCCTCTACGAGATGCTGACCGGCGAGCTACCCTACGACGCGGATACGCCCATCGGCATAGCGATGAAGCACGTCAACGGGCATCTGCGACCGCCGAAATCAGTAGATTCATCAATACCGGACGGCATAAACGCCATCACGTTGCGCCTGCTGGCGAAGGACCCGATGGACCGCTACGCGAGCGCTGCCGAACTCATAGATGATTTGGAGCGCTTTATCTCGGGCCGCCAGCCCGCGAGCGCCACCACCCGCATGATGACCCGGGCCCTGCCGGCGGCGGCGAGGGTCGGCCCGCCGCCATCTCCGATACCCGACCGCCGCAAGGAGCGTCGCAGCATAGCGCCCATCTTGCTGATTCTCCTCGCGCTGGCCCTTCTGGCTCCGGTAGCCTACGCGACCGGCCTGTTTGGAGGCGCTCAGGATACTACCGACAAGCAGCCGAAAGAACCAAAAGCTCCAGCGATGGTGGAGGTGCCGGATCTCGTCAACCTCAAGCTCGACGAAGCCCGGCAGAAGTACGAAGACCTGAACATCCTCGAGGAGGATAGCCGGGAGAGCGAGAAGGCCGTCGGGACCATACTGGAGCAAGACCCGGCGAGCGGCGAGGAGGTCGAGAAGGGGTCCGAGATCTCGGTGGTCGTCAGCGACAAGAAGGTCGCCGACGTGCCGGATGTAGTCGGCGACCAGCAAGACGACGCCCAGAGCGCCCTCGAAGATGCCGGTTTCGCGGTAAAGACCGAAGAGAAAGAGAGCTCCGACGCTGAGAAGGGTCTGGTGCTAGAGCAGGACCCGAAGGGCGGCTCGACAGAGGAGGCGGGTTCCGAGGTCGAGATCACGGTGGGTGGTGGCCCGGAGACCGTCGAAGTGCCGGACATTCCCTACGGGGCCACGGCCGGCGAGGCGCGAAGCCTGCTGGAGAGCGAAGGTTTGACTCTCGGCGGCCAGGACCGCGCGCCAAACGATCAGATCTCCGAGGGCGGTGTCATAGACCAGAGTCCCAGACCCGGAGTCGAAGTCGAGCCGGGCAGCGCCGTGAACATCACGTTGAGCTCGGGACCCGAGCAGATCGCCGTGCCGGACGTGGTCGGGCAGGAAATCGACGCGGCGAAGACGAGCATCCGGAACGCCGGGCTCGGCTACAAGAGCAGCGAGGTACAGAGCAACCAGCCGGCGGGGACGGTCATCTCCACGGACCCGGCGGCCGGCACGATGTTAGACCCTCTAACTTACGTGCTCATCACCTACAGTACTGGTCCGCCGGAACCCGCGCCAAAACCCAAGCCAAAACCGGCTCCGAAGCCCAGGCCTGATGCCCAGCGGCCCGCGAGACAGCAACAACAACGGGATTCGGAGAGCGTTCAGGATAAGATCGACGAGGCCAAGCGTGACGCGAAGAGATCAGCAGAGAGGGATTAAACCTCTCCCGTGATCTCCTCTCGCGCATAATCTCCGAGCGCTGATGCCGCCCCCTCGACCGGCGGGTCTACCTCGACGAAGCTGTGGCGGCCGATAGCGTTCTCGCGCACCCATTCTTCTTGCACGGGCTTGGTCCTGGAGAGGTCATAGCCGGTCTCGTGGTAGGCGGCGACGAGCGCGCCGTTCGCCAGTTCGACGATCAAGATAGGATAGCGGCCGGGTGAATTTGCCCGGATCTTCACGCGATCTCCCTGCGTTGTATCGTTCATACACGGAGTCTATACGAAGCATGGCTCGAATATAAGCTTGGTCGGGGCTCAGAAGGTGCCATGATAAAATCATTGCACGATGAAGAAGCTGCGAGACATTCGTATCCGTTATATGCGCGGAGGGAGTTCACATGTCAGATCCCATACCCAGAGACGAAGAAACTGATGCCGGCGCGCTCGATGAGGAGTCCGGCAAGCTACGCGCGCACCGAATGCCGCCGGAGGGGTTGCCGGAGGAGCTTATACAGCGGCGTCTCGGGCGCCTAGACACCCGCCGCGCCCTGGCGGACCTGTGTAAGAACATACCCGGCCTCGACGAGGTTCTACTGCCCCGCGGTATCCAGGCCGACGCCCTGACGCGCAAGACCGGCGGCAGCGCCCAGATGACCCGTACCATCTCACGCAAGATCCTGCAGGACACCGCGGCTTGGGGCGCGTTCCGTACGGCCGTCCAGGAGCAGATACCACCCGAGACCTTCGACGCCGTCGAAGAACTCACGAAAGACCGGATCGAGGAGCTGGCCGGTTCTCATACCACCGAGAGCCTGCTCCTCGCGGCCCTGAGCGCCGAAGAAGAACCAAAAGACGGGGTCGTGGACGCCCTGATCGAAGCCTGGAGAGACGAACACCAACGGGCCGAGAAAAAGGCTTCCGAAGACGCTCTCGTGCAGGACCTCACGGCCGAGGTGGAACGCTTGAAGAAGGAGAACGATCAACTCTCCTTCACTTCCCGAACCGCTAACGAACGCGCCGCGGCGCTCGCCGAAGAGGTAGCGGTGCTTACCGGCGAGAGGGAAGGCGCCTCCGCGCTGGTTCGGCGGGCTGAGGAGCGCGCCGCTACCGCCCTGGACTTGAGAAGCCAGCTGGATGGAAGAATCGCCGAGCTGGAACGCCGCGGCGCCAACCTGGAACGGGCGCTGGAGAGCGAGCGGAGAGCCTACTCCACGGCGGCCGTGCGGGTCGAGGAGATGCACGAGGAGCTGGGCCGCGTGGCCGCCGAGCGCGACCGCATCCAGAACGCTCTGGAGAACGCCCGATTCACCGACGAAGGTTTCGGGGAATTGTTGGTGCGGGCGGTAAAGAACGAGGTCATGGCCCTGCCTAACGACCTGGAGTCGGCGAACCAGACCGCCCGGTTGCTGGAGTTTATGGGCAAGGTGCTGCACGCCCACAACGACCTGCGCGCTCCCGGCGCTTCGGGCCGGGAGCCCCGAGCATCCGGCTCCCGCACGGGCAAGAGCCGCCAGGGCGAAGACGCCGACGAATCGGAGTCCTCTCCAGCAAGCCTGGCGGAGACGCAGACGCCGCCACCAACAGCGGAGCCCCCGAAGACACCGACTAACGGTCTATCGAACGGTCTCACAGGAAAAGGCTCTGGAGTACCCGCTGAGGTGAGGACTCGTCCGACGCTCTCGTTCCGGGCTCTGGGCGGCGCGGGAGAGGTCGGCGGGAGCAGCCACCTATTGGACTTCGGAAGAACACGAATTCTGGTGGACGCCGGCATAAAGCCCGACGGGCGGGGCCCCGCCTCACCGGACTTCGGGTCGCTCAATGGGCTGGATGCGGCGGTAATAACCCACGCGCACCTGGATCACTGCGGGGCGTTATCGGTACTGGTGCGAGACCGGCCGGACCTCCCTATCTACTGCACGCCGCCGTCGGCGCGGCTCATCGTTGCCGCGCTCAACGATCACGCCGCGATGGGCGGCGGCCTGCCGGGTGGAGCCCCGATCCACGAGGTCGGTAAGAGGCTCGTCCCCATACCGTTCGGCAAACCTATAAGCATCGGGGACGCAAAGATAACGCTCACCGAGAGCGGGCACATACTAGGAGCAGCGAGCGTGCTACTGCAATCGGGGGCGGCTACCGTCTTCCACACCGGGGACATCTGCATGGAGGACCACTTTTCCATACCCTCGGCCAGGCTGCCGGAGGTGAGCGACATTGATCTCCTGATCATGGAGGCAACGCTCGCGGACCAGCGGCCCCAGCCTTTCTCCGAGTCGATCCACACTATGATCGAAGTCATCAACGACACCGTTCTGGAGCGGGGCGGAACGGTTCTCATACCGACCTACGCGCTTGGACAGGCGCAGGAGATAATCCTCGGCCTCAAACACTATGGTAAGGAGTACGGTCTGGACCGCGACGTGTTCATCTACGTGGACGGATCGGTGGTAACGACCTCCGAGAGGCTCTACGCCGAGCAGCTCGGCTACATGAAGCCCTATCTGCAGCACAGCGACCCGAAGGAAGTGTTCTTCTCCGAGAACATCCGGGCCGTCGCCAACGACGACCGGGCCAGGGAGCGGATACTGACGAACCCGTGCGCCATTATCGCCTCACCGGTGACGATGCAGGGCGGGGCGAGCGCGTTCTATCGGCGGCGCCTGGAGAAGAGCGCGACGAACGCCGTGATCCTGCCGTCCAACGCCGCCGCGTCCTACGGCGCCCACAAGGCCGTCGGCGAAGAAGAGCAGTGGCGCGTCGAGCGGGTCAGTTTCGCGGCGCACTGCACGCAGGAGGATCTGCTCGGCATAACAGAGAAGCTCTCGCCGAAGCAGATCATCCTGATCCACGGCTCTCGGCGGCGCATCAGCGACCTCGCCTTCCGCCTGGCGCCGAGCCACAAGATCCACACCCCAACCGTCGGCGAGACGGTCCGCACGATCCTGTAGTGCAACAAGAACTGCCGGAGGTCACGCTGCTCTCGGACGCCCGCGGCGAGCGACCGGAGAACGCCGCCGGGATCGGGGCTTTCTGGTACGAGCCGGAGGTGTGGACGCTTCCCCTCTCCCCCACCGCGCGGGTCCTCTACGCGGGCCTCTGCTCGTATCTGGGACACGGCCAGATCAACTACCGCGACCTCCGCTCTGCGGTGAAGGGCCGCCGGGACGAAGAGATAGCCGAAGCGTTCGAAGAGCTGGTTCAGCACGGCCTGCTGGTCCCAACTGAAGGGATATCACCAGGCGTGGCCGCATATTCGGTACGCTCGGTGCGAGAGTTTGAGGACTGAACCTGGGCTAGCGGGGGAAGCGTGTCTGTTTCGGGAAGGCCACGCCACCGGCGAAGTCCCGGAGAGCGTAAGGCTCGTCCGACCAGCTACGGCCCGCACCACCGATGAGGGCGGCAAGGTCCACGAGCCGGCCAAGTATCCGCAGGCAGAAGCCGTTCAGCACCTCTTCGGGGTCGTCCACCTTGCCACGGGCTTTCGCCACGAAGAGGCCTTTAGTCTTCCAGACGCCGTCGCGGTAGACGGCGAAGGTTTGGCAGGCGTCTTCGCCAGCGGCCTCGGACCAGCCGAGGATGCGGCCCGAGTAGCCGGAAGGGTCAAGGCTGTAGCGGCTCAACTCCTCGTGCATCAGGTCCTCGTCGGTCTCGGCGGCCGCGCCCGGCAAGAGCCCGAAGCTGACGCCCGCCTCCGCACTAGGCCCGGCGGCGACCCGGAGCGTGAAGAGATCCCCAACCTGCGCGGTCTCGATCTCGAACCCGGCCTGCCGTCCCAGCACCGCTGCGTACTCGAGTCCGGCGAAGAGTCGCCCGGAGAACTTCCGCGTAACCTCCTCCGTCTCGCGTACCAGCGCCAGGGAGCGGTCCGCCTCCTCCCGGTAGCGCCGGAGCCGCGCCATCACGCTGTCCTCGAAGCCCAAGCTAATCTTTCGACCAGAGGCCCAGGACGCGGGCCGGCAGGGCGGGGAAGAGCGTTACGGCGGTGAGAAAGAGGCGGTCCTTGATGGTTATGTACACGTCGCGCGGTCCCTTTTCGGCGGCGCGGACGATCCTGGCGGCCACCACGTCCGGTGTTACGCCCTTCGGACGCCAGCCGCGTTTCTCGTCCTTCGTGCGGCGGGAGTTGTCCCGGAAGGCGGTGCGGGTCGTGCCGGGATAGACGCTGGTGACGGTGATGCCTCGGCGCGCAACCTCGACCCGCAGAGCATCGGAGAGGGCGTTCAGAGCAAACTTGCTCGCGCTGTACGCCCCGACCTTCGGGATGGCGCGTTTTCCCACCACCGAGGAGACGTTGATGATGCGTCCCCCCTCCCGCATGCGCGGCAGCACCGCCTGAATGCAGTTCAAAGGCCCCACCACGTTCACCTCGAAGACGTAGCGCAGGTCCTCGGCGCGCAATTCCGCCACGCGCCCGGAGAGCCCCAGACCCGCGTTGTTCACCAGGATGTCTATGGTCCCGAACTCGTTGATGGCCCGCTCGACCATCGCCTCCACCGAATCCCGGTCGGAGACATCGGTCTTCACGGCCAGCGCGCGGCCGCCGAGAGCCGAGATACCGCACTCTAGATCCTCCAGCTTCTCCACCGCCCGCGCTGCGAGCACCACCGAGGCTCCGTGTTCCGCGAGTGCTCGTGCCGTTGCCTCTCCGATACCGCTCGAAGCACCGGTCACCACGGCTACCTTGCCTGTGAGGGTCTTTTCCATGCGAGTATCTTAGCGGGAAGTTCCGCCGGTGTTCGCGGGGGTGATCAGGAGGCGGTGGTCCGGGTTACCAGTGGGATCTCCAAGGCGGGAACACCGGTGGTTCGAGCCGGCGAGAGGAGATTCGGTGAAGCCGGTGGTAGATGTCCAGGATCTCGTCCTTACGCCGCTCTTCGCGGGCGGTGATCTTCTGCGACTCTCTCAGGCTCTCCAACCAGCGCAGGTTCTGCATCTTGCTGACCACTAGTTTCTGTCCCTGTCTTCGATGTGGGTCCCGTTCATAAGAGCTTTCCGCGTTCTTCTGTAAGGAGCATATTCTGCTCTCCACCCCTCTTGGCGGGGGGCAGTAATATTACCATCTCGAAACGCCCGGCCCACCGGAATTTTCGGGATGTTTTCTAGAATATACTGGTGGCATGGAGAAGACGGGAAAGATACTCGTCGGCGTAACGGGCGGCATAGCGGCGTACAAGGCGCCCGGAGTGATCCGGCGTCTGCGCGAAGCCGGCCACGAAGTGAAAGTCGCCGCCACCGAAGCCGCCTTCCGGTTCATCCCGGAGGAGACCCTCTCCATAGCAGCCGGAGGCTCCGTCCACACCGACACGACGTGGTGGGAGCACTCCGGTAGAGTGGAGCACGTAACCCTCGCCCGCTGGGCGGATATCGTTCTCGTCACCCCCGCGACCGCCGACGCCCTGGCCCGCGCCGCCATCGGCCTCGGCGACGACCTGCTCTCCGCCACGATCCTGGCCGGCGCAAAGAAAGTTCTCTGGGCGCCCGCCATGAACCCGGAGATGTGGCACAGTCCCGCTACCCGCCGCAACGTGGATACTTTGAAGGGCTGGGGTCATCTCTTCGTCGGGCCGGAAGAAGGCCTCATGGCCTCCACCGAGGAGCAACCGGGCGTAGGGCGGCTCGCCGACGAGGCGGAGATCGTGGCGGCTGTTCACGCGACCTTAAAATGACGCCCGAAGTTCTACTCGCTTTGCTTGCCATAGTAGGGCCGATTTTGGGCCTACTTCTCGGAGCATCACTGCAATACCACTTCACAAGACGAAACGAGTTGACAAAGCATTACGAAAACCTGAAGACTCAAGCTTACGTTGATTTCGCCAAATCAGCCGCTGGTATCGCATTGTGGCAGCGGACTGGAAATGCTGAAGAAGAGATGAAAGCCAAGATCCTCATGACCGATGCTAAGTGTCGGATAGCCATATACGGGAGTAGACAGGTTGTAGAGAATCTTGCCAACTTTTTTCGCAATCATGGTGCGCTCGAAACGCCGGAAGCAGTTGCGGCTTTCATCGTCGCGATACAAGCGATGCGTGAAGAATCAGCTATCACAAAGGATAAAGTGACCGATAAAGAAATCCGTCAGTTAGTGGTAGGCCAAGACTAGGTGAGTCCTCGCTACAAGTAGCTGGAAATCTTACATCTTAAGATAGTCTTTGAGCGCGTGTTCCGTGCTGGGGAAGGCCATGTCGGGCCACGGCAGATCGCCTCGCGGGAAGCTCTGTACGTC
>CALMWA010000037.1 GCA_937873125.1 uncultured Actinomycetes bacterium
CTGTTCAGGTCAAGAGAATTGACGAACTTTACCTACGATCTGGAAGAGACCAACAAGCGTTACCTGGCCGCTTTCGTGGCCCAGGTAACAGGGGTGCCCTATCGGGACATCCAGGGGTACATCGCAGAGATAGAGGACGATGACGATCTCCGAAGGCACATTCGGAAGGCCGCAAGATCTGGTGGAGGCAATGTTACGGACCCGGAGGTCAAGTACGGTAGGCGGTTGGGATGGTATGCGGTCGTAAGGGCGAAAAAGCCGGGAATCGTCATCGAGACAGGCGTAGACAAAGGGCTGGGATCGTGTGTCCTGACTGCGGCCCTCGCCAGGAATAGCTTGGAAGGATACGAAGGATACTATTACGGTACCGACCTCAACCCCGAAGCCGGCTACCTGTTGAGCGGCAAATATGCGCGTTTTGGGAGCATCCTGTTCGGTGACTCCATCGAATCATTGGGAAAACTCGATAAGCGCGTGGACGTGTTTATCAACGATAGCGATCACTCTGCCGACTACGAAGCAAGGGAGTACGAAACCGTCCGCGACAAGCTGAACGAGGGAGCTATAGTTCTCGGAGACAATTCGCACGCGACGGACAGGCTATTGGAGTTTGCGGAACGGACCGGCAGGCATTTCCTTTTCTTTCAAGAGAAACCGCGCGAACACTGGTACCCTGGTGCGGGCATTGGGGCAGCATTCGAGAAGGAATGAGTTGCGATCACCGGATTTTAGAGCAGGCGGGGTGTACGGAGGTCGAACCGCACGGCATAGGAAAGTACGGCAGACTGCACGACCTCTATCCTTCTCTGTTGTCGGGAGCCTGCGTGGTGGCCGCCCGCAAGCCGGGCGCCGGTGAACGGGGTTGACCACTCATCGTCACATACTGGAGATGCGCATCGACGCGGTATCGGGCGATGAAGCTTCCTCGCTCGTGCTGCGATGGGCGACGGAGGGGTTGTCGTCCTACGTGTGCGCGGCGAACGTCCACATGGTCATGGAGTCCTTTGACTCCGGCGAGTTCCGACGGGTCGTCAACGAGGCGGACCTGACCGTCCCGGACGGGAGACCCCTGGTGTGGGCGCTGAAGGCGCTCGGGGAGAGGGAGGCGTCTCACGTGCGCGGGGCGGACCTGATGTTTTGCGTCGCGGAGCGTGCGGCCGAAGAGGAGATACCGGTTGGCTTCTACGGCGGTACGCCGGAGACCCTGGATGACCTCGTCGGGATGCTCCAGAGTCGTCTGCCTTCGCTCAAGATAGCGTGCCGCATAGCTCCGCCGTTTCGGGCGCTGACCCCAGAGGAAGACGAGAGCTTGACGGCGGAGATCTCGGCCTCCGGCGCGCGCATTCTCTTCGTGGGGCTCGGATGTCCCAAGCAGGAGAACTGGATGGCGGCTCACAGGGGACGCATCCCGGCGGTCATGCTGGGGGTTGGGGCGGCCTTCGACTTCCATGCGGGTAGCGTGCGGCAGGCCCCGCGCTGGATGCAGGGGGCGGGCCTGGAGTGGCTCTTCCGCCTCCTGATGGAGCCCCGGCGGCTCTGGAGACGCTACGCCAGGCACAACTCCAGGTTCGCGGTCCTCTTCCTCGCGCAGTTGTTGGGCCTTGCCTCGCATCCGAAGGGATAGCCTGTCACGAGCCGCGCACGAAGATGCCGTCGAGCTGCAGGATGCGCCCCGAGTTCTCGTCCGTAAAGCCCCGCTCCAACCAGGCCAATTCGAAGCCCAATGAGTACAGGTATGCAATTACCTCGTGCCAAAGGGCCTGTCCTTCGTAAAGAGGTACCACGGACATCTCGACCTCAGTGGCGCGGACCCCTTCGAGCGTCCCGGCGGCTCCCCGCAGCGTCTGCATCTCGAACCCTTGTACGTCCAGCTTCAGGTATACGTTGTCTGTATCTCCGACGAGTTCGGAACTCAAAGAATCGAGGCGGCGTCTGGTTACTTCCTGAGAGCCGACGTAGGACGATGCCGGCTCCCCTTTCAGGTGGCGTGGCAGCATCGGAAGCAACGAACTGCTTACAGAATTGGCGGCGATGTTGATCTCCGCGAGGCCATCGCTGTCGCCGAGCGCCATGTGTCGGCATTCCCACGCGTCGTCGGACGCTGCGCGTTTCTCTAGCTCCGCGTAGGCCGCCTGCAGAGGCTCGAACGACACGATCCTGCCGGCGTAGCCTGTCTCGCGGAGGCTTGTGGCGTACTGCCCGACGTTCGCGCCCGCGTCGAGGACCAGGGTGATGCCGTTCTCTTCGAGTATGTCGGCGCGTCGTGACCGTATGGTGTCGCTGTAACGCCGGAGGTCTACGTCGAAACGCCTCAGCAGCGCGCGCACGGCGGCTTTCGCCATCCTTATCACGTCGGCTCCGTCATGCCTGGTTCCGCACAATATCTCGGATCAGAGCACATCCACGTTCTCCGGCAGGCGGCCTTCGAGCCTCTTGCGAACGGCGTTTCTGAGGTCCAATATTCTCGAAGCCGACTCAACCACGGAACGTAGGTCCACCGAAGTATGGTCGGTGGCGATCACTACGCAATCCGCGAGTTCGATCTCCCTCTGGGTGAGATCCGTGGAAGAGAGCCCGTATTGCGGTAGCTCGGGTATGTGCGGATCATGGTAGACGACTTCGGCGCCAGACTCTAAAAGCAGTTGCAGGATCTTGAGCGACGGGCTCTCACGCAGATCTCCTACGTCCGGTTTGTAACTCATGCCCAGGATGAGTACCCGGCTCCCCTTGACAGACTTCTCGAGCGTGTTGAGGACCGAAGCTACGCGACTTATAGCGTAGTAGGGCATGTTAACGTTGACCCGGCCCGCCAGTTCTATGAACTCAGCATTCATATCAAAGGCGCGCGCTCGCCAGGATAGGTAGAAAGGGTCTATTGGTATGCAGTGTCCACCAAGTCCGGGTCCCGGATAGAACGGCATAAAGCCAAAAGGTTTCGTCTTCGCTGCTTCGACTACCTCCCACACGTCGATGTCCATCCTCTCGCAGAGAATGGCGAGTTCGTTGACGAGTGCTATATTCACACCTCTAAAGATATTCTCCAGCAGCTTGGACATTTCGGCGATCTCCGGGCTGGAGACTTCGTGAACGTCCCGAACCAGGTGCTCGTAAAGCGCCTTTGCTCGCCGAAGACAAGCCGTGGTGACTCCGCCGACGATTTTGGGAGTATTCTGGATCGTGTGCGTGCGGTTGCCCGGGTCTACGCGCTCTGGGCTAAACGCAAGATAAAAGTCTTCTCCAACCCGGCGATCATCACGCTCCAAGATCGGCAGGAGGAGTTCGCGGGTGGTACCGGGATAGGTAGTGCTTTCAAGCACCACCAGCGTTCCGGGGCTCATGAACTTGGCAGTGGCCTCTGTCACCGCTACGACGGTCGAGAGGTCGGGTTCGCGATGCTCGGTCAGAGGCGTTGGGAGACAGATCACGACCGCTTCCATCTCCGCTATAGCTGAGTAGTCTTTGGTGAAGTGCAAGTTGCCCGCGGAGAGTGGTAACTGGATGCTTGCGTCGGGAACATCTTCTATATAAGACTCTCCCCGTACAAGGACAGAGAGCTTCTCCGGATCGGTGTCTATGCCAGTTACCGTCATGCCACTCTGGGCGAATGCTGCTGAGAGTGGGAGCCCTACATATCCCAGACCTACTATCGCGACGCTTCGCATAGTTCGCGAATTTACCATAAAATTGCTGCGCCGGGTATCGGAAACGTTGCCTGTAATCCCTTCCCGGTGCTCAACGTGCATTGAGATTATGATAACTCTATGCACATCTCTATTGCGCGTGGATAGAATACCTATCGAGTCTGGCGTTGCACAAGCTAGAGAACGTGGTGATATGAAGAAAGCCCTTATAACCGGAATTACCGGGCAGGATGGCTCCTATCTCACGGAGCTCTTGTTAAGCAAGGGCTATGAGGTACACGGGATCGTTCGTCGCGCTTCGGTATTCAACACGGACCGCATAGACCACCTCTACCGCGACCCGCACGACCCCGAGGCGCGCATGTTCCTGCACTACGGAGACTTCACGGACGCGGCCGGGCTTCGCCGGGTATTGCAGCGGATCGTGCCGGACGAAGTGTACAACCTGGGCGCCCAGTCGCACGTGAAGGTCTCCTTCGAGCAGCCCGAGTACACCGGCAATGTGGACGGTCTGGGAACACTGCGGTTGCTGGAGGCGTTGCGGGACGTGCAGGAATCCGCCGGAAAGCGGATCCGTTTCTACCAGGCTGGCACATCGGAGATGTTCGGCGCCGCCTCCCCGCCGCAGTCGGAGATCACGCCTTTCTACCCCCGCAGCCCGTACGCCGTTGCGAAGGTCTACGCGCACTGGATGACCGTGAACTACCGGGAGGCTTACGACCTGTTCGCGGTGAACGGTATCCTCTTCAACCACGAGTCCGAGCGCCGCGGCGAGACGTTCGTGACCCGCAAGATCACCCGCGCCGCCACCCGCATCAAGCTGGGTTTGCAGGACAGGGTCTTCCTGGGGAACCTCGATGCGAAGAGGGACTGGGGGCACGCCGAGGACTACGTCGAGGCGATGTGGTTGATGCTCCAACAGGAGGCGCCTGAGGATCTTGTCATAGCGACTGGTGAGTCGTACTCGGTGCGTGAGTTCGCGGAGCGAGTCTTCGGCTATCTTGACCTCGACTGGGAGCGGTACGTCGAGATCGACCCCCGCTACTTTCGCCCCACCGAGGTCGAGGCGTTGCGGGGAGACGCCGCGAAAGCGAGGGCGCAGCTGGGTTGGAAGCCGCGGGTAACGATGGATGAGTTGGTGCGGCGCATGGTGGACCACGACTACGAGCTCGCCCGGCAGGAGAGGACGCTCGCGGATGCGGGGCACGCCTTCGTGCCCCGCGGGAGGGCCGGCCAGTGAACCCGGACAGCAAGGTCTACGTCGCCGGACACCGAGGACTGGTTGGGTCCGCAATACTGCGGCGACTTGAAGGTGAGGGTTACGGGAATCTCCTCACCCGTACTCGCGCGGAACTGGACCTGATGGACGCGCGGGCGGTCGAGGAGTTCTTCGCGGCGGAGACTCCCGAGTACGTCTTCCTCGCCGCCGCGAAGGTCGGCGGCATCCTCGCCAACGACACGTATCCGGTGGACTTCCTGCGCGACAACCTCTCTATCCAACTCAACGTCCTGGACGTCGCCCATCGCCACAGCGTCAAGAAGCTGCTCTTGTTGGGTAGCTCGTGTATCTACCCCAAGTTCTCTCCTCAGCCGATGAAGGAAGAGTACCTCCTCACCGGAGAGCTCGAGCCGACCAACGAGCCTTACGCTATCGCCAAGATAGCGGGGATAAAGCTCTGTCAGGCGTATCGCAAGCAGCACGGCGCGGACTTCATCAGCGTGATGCCGACGAACCTGTATGGTCCCGGAGATAACTTCGACCTCCAGAGCAGCCACGTGCTGCCCGCTCTTATCCGCAAGTTCCACGAGGCGAAGGAGCGTGGCGACCCGAGCGTTACCGTGTGGGGCACGGGGACGCCGCGGCGCGAGTTCCTGCACGTGGACGACCTCGCCTGCGCCTGCGAGTTCCTCATGGACAACTACTCTGGAGGTCGGCCGATCAACGTGGGCGTAGGGAAGGATCTCGGCATCGGTGAGTTGGCGGCGCTCGTTAGGGAGGTCGTGGGGTACGAGGGGAAGATCTCGTATGACACCTCAAAACCCGATGGCACATCGCGTAAGCTCCTCGACGTGAGCCGGCTGAGCGAGCTTGGCTGGCGTGCCAGGATACCATTGAGAGAAGGGATCGAGCAGACCTACGCCTGGTTCCTGGAATCTCGTCCGGTCGGCGCGGGCGGATGATTGGGACCGGTCCACGCGGCTGGAAACCACTGGTGCTAGGAACTTGCCGGCAATGCAAGAATGAAAGAGTCTTACGATATGTACGCGTCAATAACACAAAAATAAAAACATGGATATTTGCCTTGAATTGTTGTGGCGGTTGCGGGTATAGTTAGTCTCAGTTGATACGCAGGGTACACCGGTCCGCTACAAAGGCCCGCAGAGGGGAGTATAGATGTTGAAAAGAGTAGGGATACTGTTGGTGGTGTTATCCTTATCATTGGTCGTGGCTTCTCCCGCTTTCGCGCAACAAAGCCTTGCGGAGCGAATAATAGATCGTACCTTCGATAAGGTATTCGGATCTCCGAGCCAGTCTCAGTATGGTCAGAACCCGCCGCCGAATGCCAATGGCAACGTGCCGCCGCAGGCCAAGCGAGCGCTTTGCCAGTCTATCGTTCGGAACCGGGCTATCCCTCTCAAAATTCAGCGGCAGATAGCGCGGCAGTTCGGATTGAACTGCAAGCCGGCTGGATCTTTCCTCGACTCGTTCTTCAGAGGATTCCCGTTCTAAGGATCTCAGGCTTCTAGCGGCACGGCCCGTAAAGTAGAGGGCCGCGTTGGTGAGACCTAGACAGAGCGTACCGATGGGGTTTGACCGGCGCCCATTGGTACGCTCTCTTTGTTGCGGCGTTCGCTGGTCTCGAAGCCGAGGCTCGAAGTTGTGTTCGAGAGAGTCCGTTCGGGGAGAGTTTGTTCGAGGATCTGAGCAGGTTGACCGTTAGACCTTCGGGCGATACTGACGAGTCCTTCGACCTCGCCCTGTGGAACTCGGGGGAGTTGATCCGGAAGCACAGGACCGTGCGGCGCACGGCCGCGATTCTGGCGCTGCTGCTCTCCGACCTGCTGGTCGGGGCGTGTTTTCTGGGGGCGTCGTTCGGGGGCGGGGTATTCGCGGAGGACGGCCGCCAGACCGTGGCGGAGTTCGTAGACGTGATGCTGGCGGGCGTCGTACCGAGCCTCTTCTTGTGGATTGTGTTGCGCTCCCTGCTCGGCCTATATCCAGGGTACGGCATGGACCCGGCGCAGGAGCTTCGGCTGCAGACTTATT
>CALMWA010000038.1 GCA_937873125.1 uncultured Actinomycetes bacterium
AAGCAAGGTGAGAAACCGATTTAGGAAACAAGTAAACTGTCTGCCCTACTCGTAAATGGCCAATCCAACTGAATGGGGTGAACCATTAAGACCCCAGGAAAGCGGGGCCATTATGCGGATTCTGTCGATCAGGATGCTCACCCTCGTCTTGACCGGTTGCAACAACCTCCGCGCTCGGTGCCATTCCACGTCCGCGTGCAGAGAGCGTAGGTCAAATCCGGCCCTCGTTTGTATGTAGAAATACGAGGCTAGGACCGAATGTGAGAAATTGGTAAAGTACAACCCCGGGCCCTTCTACTTTCATGTCCAATGGACTCATCTACGCTGGCTACTTCCTCATGGGAACCTTGTCAGTGTGAAGGTTGACTCTCTTAGCTGGTGCCCTCTCCAACGATTTGTTTGACCTACATGGATTTTGCATTTGCGATCCAGCTCACCCATGTGCAAGCCCTCAAGTGGATGTGTAAAACTTACACGATCTGTGCGATTTGAGTTATTATGAGCGCCTAGTCGGACAGGCGGTCAAACTCGCACAAGCGGAAGGCAGGTGGGAAGATGAGTAATGGAGGGAAGCTCCTCAGGACGTCGGAGGTGGCGGAGCACCTGGGGGTTGATACCGGAAGCGTAGCCCGGTACATCCGGGAGGGGTTGCTTCCTGCTATTTCCACGGCAGGGGGACACCACCGCGTATACGAGGCCGACTTGCAGGCGTTCTTGCAGGGTCGGACACGTACCAACAGGGAAGAAAGCGGAGCCATCATCATCGCGCTGGTCAACCAGAAGGGGGGCGTGGGCAAGACGACCGCCACCATCAACCTGGGCGTGCTGCTGTGCCAGATGGAAATGCGAGTGCTACTGGCGGACTTGGACCCGCAGGGCCACCTGACCTGGTCCATGGGCCACAACCCCGAGAGGTTGGAGCAAACCCTTTACACGGCCCTCATAAAAGATGACGAGGTCTCCGTGTCGCAGGTGATCCTCAAGAGCAGCCTTGGTCCGGATGTGGCGCCGATGAACATTGTGGCGAGCGAGGCCGAGGACTTCCTCAGGGGCAAACCCAACTGGGGAAGCAGGCTGGCCACAGCCCTTAAGGAAGTGCGCGACCGCTACGACTATATTCTGCTCGACCCCGGACCCAATCTCAGTTCACTGACTATCAACGCCCTGTACGCCGCCGACTACATCGTCATCCCGACGGAGCTGGAGATGCTGTCGATCAAAGGCTTGCAGTTGCTGCTGCAGCGCGTGGACGACGCCCGCAGGCACTTCAACTCGAGACTGCAGGTGGCCGGGGCGGTAGCAATGAAGGTGCAGAGCCGCACCAACGCCGCCCGCGTGATGGACGAGGCGCTTCGGGAGGGGTTGGGGAGGCGTGGCATCCGGGCGTTCCAGAGTCCTATCAAGCACAGCACCCGCTACAGCGAGGTGTCGATCAACCGGCAGGCGATGGTCACCGCGCACCCTCGTAGCGAGCACGCCGTCGCCTACAAGCGGCTGCTGGCCGAGCTGCTGCAAGTGGTTGGTGGACCCGCCCAGGCCCGCCTCTCCCTTCTTGAGGTGAGCGGCGCCGAGCAAGGAGAGGTTGACGATGGTAATGCTGCCGATGCTGCCGGAATTGGGCGGGCACACGGCACTGGCGTGAGGGGGAGCCGCAATGGCGCGAGGCGACCGGCATCTGCTCAACACGTGCAAGGGAGCGATGAACAGATAGAGCCGGCGAGGGGGAGGACGCGATGAGCAAGAGCACCAAGCGAGGCATCAAGAACGTAGATCTCGGCTGGGACGAGCTCGGCGTGAATCTGGACGATATGTTCGCCCGTAGCGCGTCCCCGAACGGCAGCGTGAGCCGCTCCAGCTCCTCCACGTCCCACCGCACGACGAGCTTCGCCTCTCGTTCCCGCGCCACCGCGAGCACGTACTCTCGCGCCTCCTGCATGCCACCTACCCGTCTCCCGTGACCGCCGAGGGCTTCGAGTTCCGCCAAAAAGCGGGCCGGAGGGTCTTCGATGGGTTCGGGTTCCGGAGTCTCTTGCGTGCGGGTCCAGACGGCGTCGGGGGCGACGGTTGGGCGATACTTTCCGGCGTGGGTGCGGTGCCGGATCGACTTGAGGAACTCTGTCCGGTCGGCCACTAGATCCCCTCCTTCCACATCTCGCGGAAGGATTTCTCCGCCAGAGGCGGCAGATCCCGCGTGTCCGTCCAGCCGCTCGTCGGGCCGGGCATCGGCCTTATAGAACCGTCCTTGACGGCCGGTTTCTGAGCCAGTCGACCGATCTTCACGCCCGCTCTGTACGCCGCCGGACTCCTCATGGTCTTCTCGAAGCCCTTGAACATCAGGCTCTGCGCCCGGCCCACGATGCCCTCCTCGACCTGCCGGTTGCGGAGCTTCAGAAGCAGCTCGTGCAGCGGTATTCCGACCGGGCACGTCTCAGAGCACGCGCCGCACAACGAGGAGGCATGCGGCAGATCTTTCGCCTCTTTATCGCCTTTCAGGAGCGGGGTGATGACCGCCCCGATGGGGCCGGAGTAGGTCGAGCCGTAGGCGTGGCCGCCGGTCTGACGGTACACGGGACAGACGTTGAGGCACGAGCCGCAGCGGATGCAGTACAGCGCCTCCTCGAACTCGGTGCCGAGTAGCTTCGAGCGACCGTTGTCCATCAGGATGAGGTGCATCTCCTCGGCGCCGTCCAGCTCACCCTCGCCGCGTGGACCGGTCACGAAGTTGGTGTAGACCGTGATCTTCTGCCCCGTCCCACTGCGCGACAGCAGCCGCACGAACACCGACAAATCCTCGAAGCGCGGCACCAGCTTCTCTATCCCCATCACGACGACGTGTACCGGCGGCACGCTGGTCACCAGCCGCCCGTTCCCCTCGTTGGTGACGGTCACGACCGTCCCGGTCTCGGCCACCCCGAAGTTCGCCCCGGTGATCCCGATATCCGCCGCCAGGAACTTCTCGCGCAGGCGCTTGCGGGCGAACGCCGCCAGATCCTCTACGTTCGGCGGCAGCTCCTCGCCGGCCGTCTCAGAGAGAATCTTCGCGACGCGCTCGCGGTTCATGTGCAGGATGGGACCAACGATATGCGAGGGATGGTCTCCGGCGAGCTGGGCGATCCACTCCCCCAGGTCCGTCTCCACGATCTCCAGGTCGAGGTCGGAGTAACTTTCCTCCAACCTTCGGTTCAGTTCGATCTCCTCGGTCGCCATGCTCTTCGACTTGGCGATGACCTTCGCCCCCCGCCGCCGCGCCAACTCCCCGATATAGCGCACCACGTCTTCCCCATCGTCGGCGAAGAATACGTTGCCGCCGCGAGCCTCGACAGCCTCCGCCATCTGCGAGAGGTAGCTGTCCAGGTTCGCCATCGTCTCCTGCTTGATGTGGTACGCCCGCTCCCGCAGCTCCGGCGCCTCCGGCAGCGCGCCGAGCGTCGCGTTGCGCCCGGTTAGGGTCTTGTTGGTGAACAACGCGATGGACTTATGCAGTTCCTCGTCGGCGACGGCCTTCTTCGCCCGCTCGTTGAAGCCCTCGACCTTGCTGGCTATCCCTTCGTGCCGCAGGTCTCGCGTATCCTTCTGGCGGGCCGGCTTGCTGGTCTCCACAGTTACCGTTACCTCCCGTTCCCGGAGTCGAGGATCTGCGCGAGGTGCAGGACGCGGGTGTCGCGGCCGGTTCGCTTGAGGCGTCCCCCGAGGTGCATCAGGCAGCTAGAGTCGCACGAGACGAGCGTGTCCGCGCCGCTCTTGTCGAGAGCCTGGATCTTCTCATCCGCCATCGCGGTGGATACGTCCGGCATCTTCACCGCGAACGTTCCCCCGAACCCGCAGCACAGCTCCTCGTTCTCCCACTCGCGCACCTCCAGCCCCCCAACATTCCGCAGAAGCTCCCGAGGCTCGTTCAGGATCCCAAGTTCCCGCCGCTGGTGGCATCCGGTGTGGAAGACGGCTTTACCTTCATAACGAGCGCCGAGATCCCTCACGCCCATCACGTTCACCAGGAAGTCCGAGAACTCCCGAACGCGGTGCCCCAGCGCCTCGGCACGTTCGTGATATTCGGGTAGCTCCTTGAAGAGAAATGGATAGTAGTGCGCGACCATCGCGGTGCAGGAACCGGAGGGGCTCACTATGTAGTCAAAGCTCTCGCGCTCGAACACGTCCAGGAAGTGACGGGCTACGCCGCGGGCCTCATCGAAGAAGCCGGAGTTGAAGGCCGGCTGTCCGCAGCAGGTCTGGCCCTCCGGGTAGACGAGGTTCAAGCCGAGCCTTCGTAGGACGCGCACCACGCTCACGCCTACTTCGGGATTGATCTGATCCACATAGCACGGAATAAAAAGAGCCACCCTCACAACCCGCAACCCTCCCACCATCGAGTTCCAGAGCCAGTATAGCAACGCCAGCGGACCCGGCGCTTTCGCGATGAACGAAGAGGGACACTACTTAGCCTGAACTCCCACGACGATTGACGCTGCACAGGATATCGACCAAGACGCCGAACGAAGGAACACCCGAATCGTGAGGACCGCACCCGCAGGAAAGCGTGGCAAGAGCAAACGAGCAAGCAAATACCAAGTAGCAGCCTATCTCGCGGTAGTGCGGGTTGTCTTCCTCAACTTGGATGCCCTGACGGTTCTCAGGAATAATTCGACCTTGGGGACCTCTGCCGGCAGGAGAGCGACGAGCCTCGCCTTGCGCTTAGCGGGATCGTACTCTAGTGTCGCTCGGCTCGGAGGAACGCGACCACGGGCCGTTCATCGCCAGTACAACAACTCCTCCATCTCAGAGTAGACCTCGAGTCGGACGCCGTTCACGGCCCATGGTTGCCTGAGCAGTGCGTCGAACGAGAAACCCTCCGCCATCACCGATCTTTGCCAGTATCTCCCCGCGGCATTCCATCGGTAATTGAGATCCTTGAGCTGGTCCTTCACGTTGTACGCGCCGAACACCCGAATCTTGAAGCGGGCGCTGTCCAGCGACGGTACAGGCGGCAAATCCGCCCATGCAAGCTCGGTGAGCCGGACATGGCGGCGAATATCGTCAAGATAGGGGCTGTGCGAAGGCGTTTCTGTCAGCAGCGCCAGCGAGTCCTTGGCTCTCGTAATGGCCACGTAGAAGAGACGCCGCTCTTCGGCCTCGATCCGGTCGATGCTGTCGCCAAACACGCGGAGGAACACGCTGTGCGGGTGAATCAGCGGGTAGCTTCGCCTGACCGCGTCCAGCACGATAACCGCCGACTGCTCGAGCCCCTTGAACCCGTGCGCGGTCGAGATGGTAACGCGTTCACCATCTTCTTCGGGTAGAAAAGAACGGATGTGCTGAAGAAAGCGTCCGAGCCTATCCGATGCCCCAGCTGCGGTCTTACCGTAGTTGACGTACCAGGGCACGCCATTTCGCCGGGATAACAGGACCACATCCTTCCCGCGATCCAGGTAGCACCTGACCAACCGTAGCAGCGCGGGAGTGACCTCGTCGCCGTCGTGTATACCCCGTTCCGGCACCGAGGGCCTGAACTCGTTGAGCTTGCACAGCAGCACCGATCCGGCTCCGGCTCCTGGTTTGGGCTTGGCAGTTAGTCCACGTCCCTCCATGAGGGCGTTGCCGGCCTCGACCACCGATCGGGCAGATCGGTAGTTGGTGCGGACGTGGCGTTGCGAGGTTTCCCGAAAGTACGCTGCGAAGTCCGCAAAGTACCGGAGCTCTGACCCGGCGAACCCGTTGATCGCCTGCCAGTCGTCCCCGACGCAGAAGAACTGCACGTCTTGGTTGGCCGAACGCACGGCGTCCACGAGTTCGAAGAATGACTCGGAGAAGTCTTGGAACTCATCGATCAGCACGAACCTCAACTGACCTACGTCGCCGCGCTCCTTACCCTTGTCTCTCACGAAGCGGGTCTCGCCCTCGCCGACCAGCTTCGCGGCGCGCCACACTAACCCGTCGAAGTCCTCCTTCTCGTTCGCGATGAGGCGCTGCAGGTAGCCCCGGTATACCGAGACGCCGACATCCAGGAACTGTGTTTCGGTGGCCGAACGCGGAGCGTATCCGGTTATCATAGACTCGAGATCGTCAGGACTCAGAACTCGCTTCCGGCAGCGACCGACGAAGGCTCTCATCGCGGACTTAAAACCGCCCAGAGCTCGCCGTCTTATGAGATGCCAGATCTCCTCCTCGGATCTACGCCGATAGGAGACGCCCGCCTTCCCGAGCCGCTCCAACAGCAGTCGAACGAACCCGTCCTCGCAGTTCCGCCTCAGGTCTGTTGGTGAGAACTCGACGAATGTCCACTCATCACGCTCGGCCCAGAACCGCCGCTTCTCCTGCGACATCCGATCGTAGTCGGCGTCCCCCTCGAGGCCGAAGTACTCGACGATCACGCCGCCTTTCGATCCGATAGGGATCTTGAAATCCGGCCGGTAGTTGACGCCGCCCCAGCGGAAGTTGCTCTCGTACTTGTACTCGATGCCGTGTTCGAAGAGCGCGTTGGCGATGACCTTCTCCCCGAAGGATTTCACGTAGTCGCCTTTCAGGCTCTCGTGGGTGAGCGCCCGGCGGTGAATAAGACTTTCCTTCATAGTCAGCTGAAAGCGGTTGTTCATAACGCGCTCCCAGTCTTCACGGAAATGAGCGAGCAGGAGGGCTCGGATGCGCCCCCCATACTCCCTGGACCGTAGGTGCTCGTCGATGACTTTCTGCACTTCGCGGCTGAGGCCGAACTGGTCGACGGACGCATCATCGAACACGAGCTCCTCTTCGGGTTGTACGAGGGCGTGAGCTAGCGCATGGAACGTCATCGCGTGCGGCAAGTTTTCGCCCAGGAACTCGGCAAGGCGGTCCTCCATCTCCCGTGCTGCCTTCTTGTTGAAGGCGAGCAGGAGGATCTCACGTGGCGATACCCCGCAGTGCTTCTGCAAGAAGACGGCCCGCGTGACAAGCGTCCTCGTCTTCCCGCTGCCCGCTCGCGCCACGACCTGAACGTCGCCCGAAGTAACGGCCACCGCGGCGGCCTGTTCGGCGTCGAGCGATTGTCCCAGTTCCCGGTCGGCCCAGTCGCGCACAAAGTTCGTCTTGCGCTCCTCGTACTCGCTGACGGTGATCAGTCCTACATCCGGATTGCCAGCGAGAGCTTCGTCGGCGGACAAGAAGTCCGATTCGAACACACCCTCGAGGCGGGTTGCCAGCGCTCTCTTGCGCGCGATCTGCGCTTCTTCCGCCCGAAGGCGTTCCCGCTCGGCTTTCCTCAAGGCTTCGGCCCGCTCGCGATCCGAATCCAACTCCTTCAGTTTGCCGGCTCGGCGTTGTGCGATCAGCGCGGGCAACCGGTGCCACTCCTCCTGTGAGAGCCGCCGTCGCAGTGCCGCGACGATCTCTCTTTCTCTGTCATTCAGCCCCGCAGAGCCGAATGAACGCACGATGCTCGGTGCGAGAGCGGTCAGATAGTAGTCCTCGTTGGACTCCCAATTGGTCCAGCAGGCAATTAGCTCGTCGATAAGCGCGAGCGCCGTGTGCTCCAACAGATTCCCCTTCATGCCGCTTCACCGCAGTATAATTGCCAAGGCGGGGTCCGGCTGGCTAGATGTTGATGGGGACAGACGTTTTGGCAGCCGCGCCGGGGGTGAGGCAATGCAGATGGAGAGGACGGTCCACGAGGAACTGGAGCGGTTGCTCCGGGAGGTGGAGTTGCCGCGGGTGGCGCTGGTCGAGCAGCGAATGGATACT
>CALMWA010000039.1 GCA_937873125.1 uncultured Actinomycetes bacterium
GGTGGTGAGCCGGGTCTGGAGTTCCTCCCAGATCTTCTCGTCCGGCCAGTTCTCGATCTTGTCGTTTGGGTCGCACTGGAAGTAGAGCCGCTGAATCTCTGATGAGCGCGTGCTGACCAGGGCGAACCCGCGTTCGTGCAGCGCGTAGATCAACTCCTCCGTCGAGGGCGGTCCCTCAACCAGTATGCCGAACCACCCGAACGGATAAGTCCGCGTATACTCCCGCCGGGCCTCCTCCGGGATGGCCGGCCGGGAAGCCCCGAAGAAACCGTCGCAGCCGGCGACGAAGTCGCAGGTGAGCACTTCTTCCTCCGAAGCCTCGTCGAAGCGGATGCCCCCGGCAGCGAGGTCGAGCCTCGCGCCCCTTCGGAACCGGATCTTCGGTTCTTCGGTATCGAGGTCTTCGAGGCCCACGGCCGCCGTCCCGAAGATTATCTGCCCACCCGCCTCCAGCCGGGCGCGGTACAGGTCCTTCACCACCTCCTGTTGACCGTACACCATGATCTCGCGCCCGCCGGTGAGCCCGGTCAGGTCGATGCGGTGGCCGCGCCCGTCGAAGCGCAACTCGATGCCGTGGTGGACCGCGCCTTCCCGGTCCATCCGCTCCCCGACACCCGTCTTCCGGAGCAACTCCACCGTCCCGTGCTCCAGGACACCGGCCCGGACCGTAGTCTCCACCTCTTCACGTCCCCGGAGTTCGAGCACGACCGAGTTGATCCCCTGCAGGTGCAGCAGATGCGAGAGCAACGTCCCCGCCGGCCCGCCCCCGACGATCCCTACCTGTGTGTGCATTGCTCCTCTCTCTCCTCGTGAATCCTACCCAACTTGTCCCCGCGTCCCGGCCTATCCGCCGCTCGCGCCGGACGCCACCTCGGCAGGAGTCCATTCCGCCCAAAGCTCCTTCGGACCACGAAACGACATGTTCGGGTCGAACTCGAAGGTCTGGTCGGGTGGAGAGAGACGCAGGTCGGGGAGTCTCCGGGTCAGTAGCTCGAACGCGATGCGGGCCTCCAGCCGCGCCAGCGGCGCCCCCAGGCAGAAGTGGATGCCGTGGCTGAACGCCAGGTGCTTGTTGGCATTCTCCCGGCGGATATCGAACTCGTCCGGGTTCTCGAAGACGGCCTCGTCGCGGTTCGCCGAGGCGAGCAGCAGCATGAGCCTCGCGTTCTCGGGAACCTCGACGCCGGCAATCTCCACGGGCCGCGTCGTGGAGCGGCGCCAGGAAACTACGGAGGTGTCGCGTCGCAAGGTCTCCTCGACGGCGTTCTCTATCAGTGACGGGTCCTCCCGCAACGCCTCCCACAACTCCCGGCGCGAGAGGAAGTTGCGCAGGCCGTTGAGGATCAGGTTAGTGGTGGTCTCGTGGCCGGCGAAGGAGAGACTGTAGTCGATGCTGACAACCTCTTGGAGGCTCAAGTTGCTCTCGTCTTCGGCCCGAATCCTCAACAGGTCGCTGGTGTAGTCATCGCGAAGGTCTTCGGCCCGTCCGTGGACGAAGCTCTCAATGTAGTCGAAGAATGAGGTCATCTTCTCGACCGTTTCGAGCTGTTCTTCGGGCAGGGGGCGGCCCCAGGTGATCTTCAGCCGGTCGGAGCACCAGCGCTTTAGCATCTCGGTGTCTTCCTCGGGGTAGCCGATCAGGCTGAAGACCACCGATGCCGGCAGCGGGAACGCGAACCGGTCCACCAGGTCGGCGCGCCCTTCGGCGATCATGTCGTCGATCAGCACGTTGGCTATCTCGCGGATGCGTCCCTCGAGCCCGGCGACGCGCTTGGCCGAGAACGCCCGCGCGGCGTGCTTGCGCGTGCGCTTGTGGAGCGGCGGGTCGGCGGTGGAGGTCGTAGGCTTTACCCGCACGCCCGCCTTGAGCTTCTCCAGCGCCTCGGCTGCCAGGGGGTAGAGTGGTTCCTGGACCCTTGCGTTCGAGAAAGTCTCGGAGTCTTTGACGATTCTCTGTATGTCCTCGTAACGGCTGACGACCCAAAAGTCGATCTTCGGCGCGTAGAAGATCGGGGTCTCCCTGCGAAACCTGGCGTAGTACGGGTACGGGTCCGCGAGGTAGTCCGGATCGAGCGGGTCGAAGTCCACGTTCACCGGATAGTCGGTGTTTTGCTTTTCGTCAACCTGGCTCACGATCTACTCCATTCGTCAATCTGCGAGCGTGATGGCTTTCTCTCGGACGCTGGTCTCCACCACGACGTGTCGAATCCATCGATCATCATTCTCGCTCGTCTCGTTTCGCTCCTGAAAGGTCGCCAGGCTCGCCGAGGACGCGCTGGGCGACGGCGAAGGCGGAGTTGGCGGCCGGGACCCCGCAGTAGATGGCGCTCTGGAGCAGGACCTCTTTGATCTCGTCTTCGGTCAGGCCGTTGCGAAGGGCGGCGCGGACGTGCAACGCTAACTCGTCGAGGTGGCCCAGCGCCACGAGGGCGGTCAGGGTGATGCAGCTTCGCGTCTTGCGGTCCAGACCGGGACGCGTCCAGATCTCACCCCAGGCGTAGCGGGTGATGAGGTTCTGGAAGTCTTCGGTGAGGCCGGTTTTGCGCGCGTTGGCCCGGTCGACGTGTTCGTCGCCCAACACCTCGCGCCGCACCCGCAAGCCGTCGTCGTAGACCGGGTCGCTCATCGGTCGCTCCGCTTTTCGATCAGTGGGTCGAGATGGTCCAGGATCTCCCGTGTCACGGCTTCGGGTTGCTCCACATTTGCCAGGTGCGCAGCCTGCTCTATTACCACGAGACGGGCGTCGGGGATGGAGTCGCGTATCAGTTCCGCCTGGATGACGGGAGCCGCAGGGTCGTCTGCTCCGGCGATCACGAACGTGGGAGCAGAGATCTCGCCGAGTCTGCTCGCTAATTCCGCGCTTCCGATCGCCTCGCAGCAGCCCGCGTATCCCTCGACGGGCGTGTCTCTGAGCATGCTTCCGGCCCACTCGACGACTTCCGGATGGCTGGCACGAAACTCCGGCGTAAACCAGCGCTCCAGCACCGCGTCGGCGATAACGCCAACGCCCTCCGCCCGGACGGTCCGGGCGCGGGAGTTGTACGCCTCGGGATCGAAGCGTGCTGAGGTGCAGCACAGCACCAGACGCTCGATGCGCTCTGGAGCCTCGCTGGCGATCCACATGCCGACCATTCCCCCGATGGAGAGCCCGCAGAAAGAGATGCGCTCGACCCCCAGTCGGTCCAGAAGAGCCAGAACGTCTCCTCCAAGGTCTCCCATCGTGTACGGACCGGGCGGGACGGACGAATCTCCGTGTCCGCGGTGGTCGTAGCGTAGCAGGCGGAAGCGTTCACTCAGCGCAGGCACCTGCGCGTCCCACATACGATACGTCGTGCCCAGTGAGTTCGCCATAACGAGTACGGGAGCGTCCTCCGGACCTTCCAGGCGGTAATCCAGCTCGACGGTATCTCCGGTCACGCAAGTACCTCCTCACGGTAGAGCTTCAGAGCCCGGTCCACGAACTCCCCGGCCGACCCGAGGTATCGCGCCGGGTCGAGGGCGGTGTCGATCTCCATCTCCGAGAGAACTTCGCGCAATTCGGTGTCCTCCAGAAGCACCTCGCGCAGGGGTTTCCCATCGTCCAGCGCCCGGTGGGCGGCGGCCTCGACGAGATCGTGGGCCTTCAGGCGCCCGAGCTTCCGCGCCGCGACGGTGGTTACGTTCTCGGAGAGGAGCAATCCACGGGTGACGTCGAGGTTCTTCCGCATGCGGTCGGGATAGACTTGCAGACCTTCGGTTACCTCGCGCACCGCGGCCGCGGCCCCGCCGGTCAGGGCAAGCGCGTCGGATAGAACCTCCCACTCGGAATGCCAGGCCCCGGCGGCCCGTTCGTGCTCCTGAACTATCGCCGCGCTCAACGTGTGCGAGAGGTCTTGCACCCGGCGAACGTTCGCGGCGGCGGTCACGGACAGAACCGGGTTGCGCTTGTGAGGCAGCGTCGAGGAGCCGCCGCGCCCCTCTCCGGCGGGCTCCGCGACCTCCCCGACCTCCGTCTGGGACAGCAGGATCACGTCTAGCGCTATCTTCCCGAGAACGCCCGCGACGAGCGAGAGCCCGTCCCCCACCCCCGAGATCCTCGTCCGGTCCGTGTGCCACGGCACGACGGGCTCCGGCAAGCCCAGTTCTAGCGCGAACTCCCGCAGCACGGCGACCCCGTCACCGCCGAGCGAGGCAAGAGTCCCGGCCGCACCGCCGAGTTGCGCGGCGAGCCCCCCGGCACGCACGTCGCGCAGCCTCCGCCTCGCCTCCAGCACCGAGACCAGCCAGCCGGCGACCTTGAGCCCGAAGGTGGTCGGCAGCGCCTGCTGCAGCAGGGTGCGGCCGGGCATCACGGCGTCGCGGTGGGTGTCGGCGAGCCGGACACACGCCGCCGCCACGCCGTCCAGCTCTGCCAGGATCAGGTCGAGTACGCGCCGGGAGACGAGCATCGCGGCGGTGTCCGTTATATCCTGGCTCGTGGCGCCCTTGTGGACGTGGTGAGACGCATCCTCCGACACTTCGGAGACCGCCGCCGTAAGCGCCCGCACGAGCGTTGGGACGGGATTACCTGCGGCGCGCCCTTTTTGTCCTATCTCCTCGGGGTCGTACAGGCCCGCGTCGCAGCGGGAGACGATGGCTTCGGCGGCCTCCGGCGGGATCTCCCCGGCCCGCGCCTCGGCGACGGCCAGAGCGCCCTCCGCGTCGAGCATCGCCTGCAGCCAGGCGTGTCCCGAGACAGCCTCCCGGAACTCGTCCGGGACGAAGATCGGCCTGAACAGTTCTCCGGTCATTCCTCAAACTCGAAGAACGCCGTCTGACCCTCGCCCTGAAGCCGGATGTCGAAGCGCAACACGCCGCCTTCGTCGCGGGCTACGAGCGTCTCGCGAACCGCCGGGTCCTCGATGGACGAGAGTACGTGGTCCGTGGCATTCCTCTCTACCTCGTCCGGGAAATAGATGCGGGTCACGACGCGCTGGAGCAGGCCGCGGGTGAAGACTGAGACCATGATGTGCGGCGCCTGGGGCCGACCATCGGGTCCGTGGACGGGACCAGGCTTGACCGTCACGAATGAGAACTTTCCGCCGTCCGCCGTCCCGGAGCGCCCGAAACCGGAGAAGGTCTCGCCGTCGAGCGACAGGTCGTGCCGGTCGTCCGCGGGGTGGTTGTACCGTCCCGAAGGGTTGGCCTGCCAGATCTCGACCATCGCATCCGGCACGACATCTCCCGCGCCGTCGTAGACCGTACCTTCGATCTTTATGGCCTTGAGGTGATCCGGGGAGACAAGCTCCGAGCGGTCCTCGTCCAGGAGCGCGTCGTGGAAGAAGGGGCCTACCGTCTGAGAGGGGGTGAGTTCCGGGCTCATTAGTGGTTCTCCATCGGGGTCGCGTTCCGCCCTTCGAGCACGATGTCGAACTTGTATCCCAGAGCCCACTCGGGCTCCGTCGTCTCGAGGTCGAAGGAGGAGATCATGCGCTGCTGGGCCTTGGGGTCACCCACGGACTGGAAGATGGGATCGAACTCGAACAGGGGATCTCCGGGGAAATACATCTGGGTAATGAGCCGGCTCCGGAAGGCTTCACCAAACAGCGAGAAGTGTATGTGCGCCGGCCGCCAGGAATTGTCGTGGTTTTTCCACGGGTACGCCCCAGGCTTGACCGTCGTGAAACGGTAACGGCCGTCGTTGTCGGTGAGGCACCGCCCCGCGCCGGAGAAGTTCGGGTCGAGTGGCGCCGGGTGACGATCCAGTTTGTGGATGTAACGTCCGGCGGCGTTGGCCTGCCAGACCTCGATCAGGCTGTTACGGACCGGCCGGCCGTCGCCATTGAGGACCCGCCCCGTAACGATGATGCGCTCCCCAAGAGGCTCGCCCGCGTGCTGGCGCGTCAGGTCGCTGTCCAACTCTCCTATCGGACCGCGACCGTAGGCCGGCCCCGTGGTATCCGAGAGGGTCTTCGGAAGAATGATGAGCGGCTCTTTCGGCGCCCGGAGGCGCGTCGCCTTGTAGTCCGGATACAGGTAGGGCGGGTCTACGCCGTCAACGCCGCGCCGGCGCCCGACGGCGCCTCCTCTCGCCTGCTGTACCATGCGTCTTTCTCCTCTCCTCGCCCCTAACTCTGCTACATCCATAATTCTGCCGCCACCCGGCCAATATATCCAATACTATTTTGCCGACCGTTGTATATGTTTTTTGTATAATGCGGTCATGGTGTACGGGTCATCGATGGATTTGCGGCGGTTACGGTACTTCGTGGTGGTGGCGGAGGAGCAGAACTTCAGTCGGGCGGCGGAGAGGTTGCACATGGCGCAGCCGCCGCTATCCGACCAGATCAAACGCCTAGAGCAGGCGCTCGGGGTCATCCTATTCGACCGTTCGAGCCGCGGGGCGCGTCTCACGAAGGCGGGCGAGTTACTCTTGATAGAGGCGCGACGACTTCTGGTACAGGCGGACCAAACGGCCGAGATGGTACGCCGGGTGGGTGAAGGAGAGGTAGGGCGGCTGACGCTGGGGTTCGTCCCTTCGGCCTCCAACAGCGTGCTTCCGCCGGTCCTGAGCCAGTTTCGGGAGCGGTACCCTGACGTGCAGCTCTACCTGCAGGAGATGAACCCGGATTGGTTAGTCGCGGGGTTGCACGAGGGTCGGATCGACGTAAGCTTCTTCTACCTGCCGTTTCAGGACCGGGCGCTCGCTCACGAGCCCGTCTCCCGTGAACCGCTGGTGGTCGCCCTGCCGGAAACCCACGATCTGGCGTCGGAGGACGAAGTAGACCTGAGCGACCTCGCGGACCAACCGTTCGTGCTGCCCGCCCGTTACCGGATGCTGGGGCTATACGGGCAGGTCGTGTCGACGTGTCGCGACGCGGGTTTCGAGCCGGTGGCGGTACAGAAAGAGGTCTGGCTCATGCAGACCATCGTCGCGCTGGTGGCCGGCGGTATGGGCGTTGCGCTCGTCCCCGCCTCGCTGCGAAACCTCACCAGGGCCGGTGTCGTGTATCGGCCGGTACGCGACCTCTCGCCCACCGTGGAGATGGGTGTCGTCTGGCGGCGCGACGAGCAAAACCCGGTCGTGCGCTCCTTCCTCAAGGTCGTGGATGAGATCTGCTGCGGCGAAAACCTGGATCGAGACTGGGTCCTAGACGCGAACTAACGTCGCCCTTCCGCGTTAGCGCCGTGGAGCTTCCGCTCTCTCCGGCCGGGGAGCTCCCGCGCGGGCGCAGCCGGTGCAGTCAGCCTCTTTGGAGGTGATGATCCAGGCCTCCTCGTCCACCACCCGGCCGCAGTACGTCTTCTTCATCTGGGGCATGGCCGTATGCACCCTGCCAAGTCCGTTAGCCTGCCGGACGTTCATCGCCACTCCCCCATCGCTTCGCGTTCCTTGCTCAAGACGTGCCTCCTCGTAAAGAACCAGTACGGGTACAGTCTTACACGGTACGGGCTTCGTTTTAAGTGGCCGACGGCGGGCCGTCAGAAAGCTGTCGGGGAACACCAACGCCGAGCCGACCCCCAGTACAATCCGACACCAAAATGGCTTGGAGTTCAGCGAAGTGCATTCCCCGGGTACAAGAAGTCCCGTACAACGCGATGACGGCGAAGTAGTTTCGGACGCCCGGAGGGGATCAGGGGCCTATCCAGCCGCCGTGAGACGCGATGGCTGAAGAATCTTCGGGCGAGAGCACCGCCCCGTAAGACGGCCATATCCGCTCTCACGGCGGGGGCCTCTTACA
>CALMWA010000040.1 GCA_937873125.1 uncultured Actinomycetes bacterium
GACCACGCGGTTGTCCCGGAGATCCCCGGACGCCGCCCGCGGCAGGAACGGCGACCAACTCTCCGGCAGTTGCCGCGTGCTGACCTCCTGCAAGATGCGGCGCAGGTCGTCCGTATGCTCGATGGCCTCGCGCGTGACGTCCGCGTAGACGCCGCTCTCGTACAGTTCATGCGAGCGCAGCACCTCCACGTCCATCTCCATCTCGCGCAGCGCCTCCTCGAACGGCACGAGGAAGTGGTCCGCGTAGGAAGCGTGGCAGCCTTCGGGGTCCGGGATGCGAGATAGGCTGTGGCCCATGTACTTCTCGAAGCTCTCCGGGATGCCGGGGGCTATCTTCCGCAGCGGGTCTATCGTGTCCGCGTGAAAGATAAAGCGGACCTCCTCGCCGCGGGCCTTCAGGGCGTTCGCCACAGCCTCGGCGACGAGCACCTCGCGCAGGTTATGAATGTTGCCGGAGGGACTGATGCCGGTTACGACGACGTGCGGACCATCGCCCAGAGCGTCGGCGGCCTTCGCAGCCCAGTCGGGTATGGGTAGCCTGGTCTCGCTCATTCGGGGCTCCATTTTAGGTAGGTTAGTTAGGAATGGTGCGGCGGAGAGACTCTAGCTCGCGGCCTCGACGTTGACGATCTCGTACTCCGTCGAGCCGCGGGGCGTGGCGACCGTTACCTTCTCTCCAACGCGGCGCTTCAGGACTGCGCGGCCGACCGGAGAGGCGTGCGAGAGCTTGCCGTCCGTCGGATCCGACTCGTTGGCCCCCACGATCTTGAAGGTCCGCTCCTCGCCCTTTCCTTTGCCGACCCGCCGGAGGGTCACGACGGTCCCAACGTCGACTGAGCCCTGCTCCGTGTCCGCCGGATCCACGACCTTCGCATTGCGGACGCGGCGCTGGACCTCGCTGATCCTGCGCTCCAGCAGCCCCTGCTCGGTCTTGGCGTCGTCGTACTCGGAGTTCTCCGAGATGTCCCCGAACTCGCGGGCCTGACGGATGCGATCCGCGACTTCCTTGCGGCGCACCTCGGTGAGATGTGTAAGTTCCTCTTGGAGCTTCTCCAAACCCTCGCGGGTCACCAGCTCCTGGTTCCTGTCCGTCATAAGCTCGGAGAGTATACGGGCGGGCCTGTAGAGTGTCAACGCAGTCGGTAGCTAGGATGCGTTCATCCCATAAAGGACCCGCAGACCCTTGAGCGTGAGGTCCGGGTCATACTCTTGTATCTCCTCACAGTGACGGGCTATGACCCCCGCGGGGCCGCCGGTGACGATGGTGCGTACGTCCTCCTCGCCGAGTTCCTCGCGCGAGCGTCGGATCAGGGCGTCAATGGCGCCGGCGTAGCCGTAGATGAAGCCGCTGCGGATAGAGTCCGGGGTGTTCGTGGCTATAGCGTTGGGCGGATCTCCTTCGAGGTCCACGCTCGGGAGCTTGGCCGTGTGGGAGACGAGCGCCTCCAGGGCGACATCGAGCCCGGTGAGTATGGCGCCGCCCAGGTAGCATCCCTCGCCGTTGACGGCCTCCACGGTCGTCGCCGTCCCGATGTCCACTATGATCGCCGGGAACCCGTAGTAGCGTCCCGCGGCGACGGCGTTCACGATCCTGTCCGCCCCCACCGCCGACGGGTCTTCGTAGCGGTTGTCCAGGCCGGTCTTCATCTCCATCGTCACCCGGTGGAACGGCACGCCGAACACTTCGTCTGCCAGATCACTATATGACCTTGCGAGCGCAGGGACCACGCTCGACATGATCATGGCGCTAACGTCGCCGAGCCGGAGCCCGTCAAGATCCAACAATCCCGAGAAGACCACCGCCAGCTCGTCCGTGGTGCGATGCGCCTCTGTGGCGATGCGCCAATGCCCTCGCAAGTCCTCACCATCGAAGAGACCGAGAACCGTCTGCGTGTTCCCTATATCCACCGCCAGCAGCACCTAGACACCCTCCCCGTACTCCCGAACATCGCTCAAATCAGCCTCCGCAAGAAGCTCCCCGACCGCGCCGCGCCCCGGAATATATACGCTGGGGTCCAGATCCGCGAGCCCCCGCAGATTGAACGCCCGCAAGACCCCCCGATGCGGCACCGTCAACTCCCGGTCTTCGATAACCTCCTCCCCGAACAGCAAGATATCCACGTCAACCGTCCGCGGCGCCTTCTCTCCCTTCTGCACCCGCCCGAGCGCTGCCTCGACGCCCTGGCAGAACCGCAGAAGCTCCACCGCCGGTACGCCGCACTCTACCTCCACTACGCAGTTCAGATACTCTGGCTGTGCCTCCTGAACCTCGACAGGCTCCGTCTCGTAGACCTTCGACACGCCGAGTACCTTCACGGAAGGTCCATTGCTAAGTGCGGCAACTGCTGCCCGCAGGTACTCAAGCCGCTCTCCAAGGTTGCTGCCGAGGCTGAGGAACGCTCGGCTCACCGGCGAAAAGTCTGAGCCTGCCGGACAGCCTCGGCGACGGCGAGCGCGTCCGCGTTGGCGCGCACGTCGTGGACGCGGAAAAACGTCGCGCCGCGTTCGTAGGCCAGGACCGTCGTCGCGACGGTGGCGGCAACCCGCTCGCCGGCGGTCTCGGCGCCCGTGATCCTCCCGAGGAACCTCTTGCGCGAAGCCCCGACGAGGACCGGAAAGCCGAGGTCCACCACGGCATCCAGATTGCGGAGGAGCACCAGATTATGCTCCAGAGTCTTCCCGAACCCGATGCCGGGGTCGAGGATTATGTTCAAAGGGTTAACATCCTGTTTCTCGGCGTATTCCGCCCGTTCGGCCAGGAAGTCTCGCACCTCTCGCACCACGTCTTCGTAGTGGGGACTTTTTTGCATGGTCTTCGGCTCGCCGAGCATGTGCATCAGGACGACCGGACAACCGGCCCCGGCGACGATAGATGCCATACGTGGATCGCCACGTAAGGACGTCACGTCGTTGACGATTTGGGCTCCCGCTTCAAGCGCAGCTTCGGCGGTCGCGGCGCGGTAGGTGTCCACGGAGATCAGGGCGTCCGGGCGTTCGGCGAGTATGTCCCGGATGGTTGGGACTACGCGCCGGATCTCCGCCTCCGGCGAGACCGGGTCGGAGCCGGGCCGGGTGGACTCGCCGCCGATGTCTATGACACTGGCGCCCTCGTCTAGCATCTCTGCGGCGTGAGCGACGGCGGCTTCCCGGTCGAAAAAATCTCCGCCGTCGGAGAAGGAGTCGGGGGTTACATTGAGGATGCCGAAAATGACGGGGCCGGGACCGAGTTCATGATCACCGGCCCTGATGTTCCGTGCCGCCGGGGCGCGGCGCATCTAGTCCAGGTATCGGTTGCTGTTGTGACCATCGGCGTCCGGGACGGCGCCGTTGGGCGAGACGTTGTCCACAGCGTACTCCTCGACCAGGCGCAAAAGGTGCTTCGCGTCCACGGTCTCGTACTCGATCAGATCCTGCGCCAGCTTCTCGACCAGGGCCCGGTTGCGGATCAGGAGATCTTCGGCGGTGTCGTAAGACTCGTCCACTATGCGCCGGATCTCCTTGTCGATCTGGAAGGCGATCTCGTCAGAGTAGTCCGGCTGCGCACCGAAGTCGCGACCCATGAAGACCTGCTGGTTGGCATGACCCAAAGCCATCGGGCCGAGCTTATCGCTCATGCCATATCGCGTGACCATCTGCTTGGCGGTCTGCGTTACGCGCTCCAGGTCGTTGGATGCGCCGGTCGTGATCTCGTCGAACGTCACCCGCTCTGCCGCCCGGCCACCGAGCATCATGGCGAGCTGGGCCATAAGCTCGGACTTGCTCATCATGAAGCGGTCCTCCGTCGGCAGGCTCATCGTTACACCCAAAGCCTGGCCGCGAGGGATGATCGAGATTTTGTGTACCGGATCGGCGTCCGGCAGGAGCGCCCCGACGACGGCGTGTCCGGCCTCGTGGTAAGCTGTGATCTTCTTCTCCTTCTTGGAGATGAGGCGCGTCTTGCGCTCGGGACCGGCGATCACGCGGTCTATGGCCTCTTCCATCTCGGACTGCTCTATCTGATCTTTGTCGTGCCGCGCCGCCAGGAGCGCCGCCTCATTGACGAGGTTGGCGAGGTCCGCGCCGGTGAAACCGGGCGTCGAGCGGGCGAGGGTCTCGATGGAGATGTCGTCGCCGAGCGGCTTGCCGCGCGTGTGGACCCGCAGGATCTTCTCCCGCCCCGGAAGGTCGGGCCGGTCGACGACTATCTGCCGATCGAAGCGTCCCGGACGCAGGAGCGCCGGGTCGAGGATGTCCGGGCGGTTGGTGGCGGCGATCATGATGATCCCGCTCTTCGAGTCGAAGCCGTCCATCTCCACGAGGAGCTGGTTGAGCGTCTGCTCCCGCTCGTCGTGGCCGCCGCCCATGCCGGCCCCGCGCTGCCTGCCGACCGCGTCGATCTCATCCATGAAGATGATGCACGGCGAGTTCTGCTTGGCCTGCTCGAAGAGGTCGCGCACGCGCGACGCGCCGACGCCGACGAACATCTCGACGAAGTCCGAGCCCGAGATCGAGAAGAACGGCACGCCCGCCTCGCCCGCGACGGCGCGCGCGAGCAGCGTCTTGCCGGTGCCGGGCGGGCCGTAGAGCAGGACGCCCTTGGGGATCCGCGCGCCGAGCGCCTGGAACTTCTTGGGGTTCTCGAGGAACTCCTTGATCTCCTGGAGCTCCTCGACGGCCTCGTCCACGCCGGCCACGTCGCGGAAGGTGATCTTCGGCGAGTCGACCGACATCCGCTTGGCGCGCGACTTGCCGAAGGACATGACCTTCGAGCCGCCGCCCTGCATCTGGTTGATGATGAAGAGCCAGAACAGCAGGAAGATCACGAACGGCAGGATGTAGGTGAGCGCGGTGAGCCAGCCGGAGCCGCCCTTCGGCTTCACGTCCACGCGGGCGTCCGCGGCCCTCAGCTGGTTGACGAGGTTCTGCTCGGTGTTGTCCGGATAGGCGGTCTCGTACTTCCGCCCGTCGGTCAACTCGACGTCGACGCTGTTGTTCTTCGTCGAGAGCGTCGCGCTCTTGACCTGGCCGCGCTCGATCTGGTTGAGGAAGCTTCCGTACGGCGGCGGCTCGGTCGTCTCCCCAGGGCTGATCAGCTTCTGAGCGAAGAAGGCCAGCACTACGACGATCAGAATGGGGAATGCGGCGCTCTTGAAGAATCTGCTCACGCGAGAGAAACCCTGCGTCGGGTGAAACGCAAGCGTAGCAGTGGGGTAGTTCCCCAATCCCTCTTTTTCGCGCCTGAAAGCGGGATCTCAGGGCGTGTTCAGAACCGCCACGTAGGGCAGGTTGCGGTAGCGCTCCGCGTGGTCGAGGCCGTAGCCGATCGCGAACTTGTTGGGGATCTCGAAGCCGACGTAGCGGATCGGCATGTCCACCTCGCGCCGGTCCGGCTTCGTCAGCAGCGCGCAGACCTCGATCGAGGCGGGCGAGCGGCCCCCGAGCATCCGGAACAGGTACGAGAGCGTGAGCCCCGAGTCGACGATGTCCTCGACGATCAGCACGTGGCGGCCCTCGATCGACGCGTCGAGGTCCTTGAGGATGCGCACGACGCCGGATGAGTCCGTCGAGGACCCGTAGGACGAGACCGCCATGAAGTCCACCTCGCAGTCCACTTGGAGCTGGCGCATCAGGTCGGCGAGGAAGAAGACGGCGCCCTTCAGGACGCCGATCAGGAGCACGTCCTTGCCCTCGTAGTCGCGCGAGATCTGCTCCGCGAGCTCGCGCACCCGGTGCGCAAGCTCGTCGGGCTGGACGAGGATCTCTCCGACGCGAGGATCGGGCATCGAGGGCGGCAGTCTACGTCTCCTCCCGATCGATCCACTTCGGGACGGCCGGCTCGGGCCGGAAGGCGCGCAGCCGCTCTACCAGCGCGTCCGGGTCGGTTTCGACCATGAGCAGCGCGCGCGTCTCGTCGCGCAGGAAGCGCTCGCGCACGGCGTGGTCGAGGAAGGCCGCGACGCCGTCGTAGTAGCCCGCCACGTTCAGAAGCGCGCACGGCTTCGCGTGCAGGCCGAGCTGCGCCCACGTGTAGACCTCGAACAGCTCCTCGAGCGTTCCGATGCCGCCGGGCAGGGCGACGAAGGCGCCCGACAGCTCGGCCATCAGCGCCTTGCGCTCGTGCATCGAGGCCACGACGCGCATGTCGGTCACCCCGCGGTGGGCGATCTCGCGGTCCACGAGCGCGCGCGGGATCACGCCCGTGACTTCGCCGCCCTGCTCGAGCATCGCGTCGGCGAGCGCTCCCATCAGGCCCACGCCGCCGCCTCCATAGACCACGCCGATCCCCTCATGCGACAGGACGCGCGCGAGCTCGCAGGCTGCCTCGGCGTACTCCGGCCGCGCGCCGGGACTGGCGCCGCAGAACACGCAGATCCGCTTCACCGGCGTGAGGCTAGATTGTCCGCTGCCGTGGAGCCGCCGTCCCACACCCGCGTGAAGGTCTGCTGCATGAAGAGCATCGAGGAGGTGTGGATGGCGATCGAGGCCGGCGTCTCGGCCGTCGGGCTCGTCTCGCCGATGCCGAGCGGCCCCGGACCGATCTCGAACGAGCAGGCCGCCGCGATCGCGGCCGAGGTGCCGCCCGGGATCGACGCCTTCCTGCTCACGCCGCTCCAGGACGTGGAGGCGCTGGTCGAGCAGAACCGGCTCGTGAAGGCGCGCGCGCTCCAGCTCGTGGACGCGCTCGAGCCGGGCGCGCACGCGGAGCTGCGGCGCGCGATGCCGGGCGTGAAGCTGGTGCAGGTGATCCACGTGACGGGGCGGGAGTCGCTCCAGGAGGCCATCGAGGTCGCGCCCGACGTGGACGCGATCCTGCTCGACTCCGGCAACCCGTCGCTCGAGGTGAAGGAGCTGGGCGGTACGGGACGGCGGCACGACTGGGCGATCAGCCGCCAGATCCGCGAGCAGGTGGACGTGCCGGTCTGGCTGGCGGGCGGCCTGAGGCCCGAGAACGCCCGCGAGGCGATCGAGTCGGTGCGGCCATTCGCGCTCGACGTCTGCTCGGGGCTGCGGACCGGCGAGGGCTACGACCTCGACCAGGGCAAGCTGAACCGGTTCATGGCCGAGGTGCGCGCCGCCTAGCGCGCGGGCACGAACGGCTCGCCCGGAAGCTCCGCCGAGTCCCGCCCGGTGAGCCGGCGGAGCACGCTGGCCCCCACGTCGGCGAGCGGGCCGTCGTGGCGCCCTTCGCTTCCCCCGAACACGGCCAGCAGCGGCGCGTACTCGCGCGTGTGATCGGTGTGATCGACGTTCGGGTCCACGCCGTGGTCGGCCGTCAGGATCAGCAGGTCGTCGTCGCGCAGCAGCTCGAGCCAGCCGGCCACCGCCGCGTCGATCTCCTTCAGCGCCCCGTGGAAGCCCTCCACGTCGTGCCGGTGCCCGTACACCTGGTCGGTCTCCACGAGGTTCACGAAGATCAGCCCGCTGTCGAGCTCCTCGAGCAGGCGCGTGACCGACGCGATGCCCTTCGCGTTCGTCGCGCCGTCGTGCTTCTCCGTCACGCCGACGCCCGCGAACAGGTCGCGGATCTTGCCCACGCCGTGCACGGGCAGCGCGGCCTCCTCGAGCTCTTCGAGGTAGGAGCGGCCGGGCGGCGGCGCGGCGTAGTCGCGCCGCCCCTCGCGGCGCCGGAACGCGCCCGGCTCGCCCTCGAACGGCCGCGCGATCACGCGGCCCACCGCGTGCTCGCCGGCCATCGTCTCGCGCGCCGCCTCGCAGGCGGCGTACAGCTCGGGCTCGCTCAGCACGTCCACGTGCGCGGCGAGCTGGAGCACGGAGTCCGCGGACGTGTAGAGGATCAGCTCGCCGGTGTCGAGGTGGTGGCGGCCGAAGTCCTCGATCACCTCGGTGCCGCTGTAGGGACGGTTGCAGCAGAAGCGCCGTCCGGTCGCTCGCACGAGCAGCTCGACCACCTCCGGCGGGAAGCCGTCCGGGTAGGTGGGCAGCGCGTGCTGCGGCACGACGCCCATCAGCTCCCAGTGACCGGTGGTCGACTCCTTGCCCGGGCCGAGCGGATGCAGCCGGCCGTGGACGACCGGCTCGCCGGCGGGCGCGACGCCCTCGAGCGGCAGGATGTTGCCCAGGCCGAGGCGCTCCAGCGTGGGCAGCTCGAGCCCGCCCACGCGCTCGGCGAGGTGGCCGAGCGTGTTCGTGCCGGCGTCGCCGTAGCCGGCTGCGTCCGGCAGCGCGCCCACTCCGCACGCATCCATCACGATGACCGCCGCACGGGGCATTGCGGCGCAGGTTATGTCGATGCGGCCTTCGGCATACTCATGGGGTGATCCGCCGCCTCCCGCACGTGGACCGGGTCGGCATCGAGGAGCGTGCCGCCACGCTCGGCAAGCGCTCGATCAAGACGAGCGCGAAGCAGCAGGGCATCCGGCTGGCCGTGTCGATGGTCGACCCGCCGCCCACCGCCACGAAGGCGTCCCACGGCCCGCTCGACCGCGCCTCCTCGATC
>CALMWA010000041.1 GCA_937873125.1 uncultured Actinomycetes bacterium
CTGTCCGGTAGTGGTGAACGCGGTGACGTACGCGGACCTGGAAGTCTTCGTGCTGGGTCTGCTCGCTGCGGAGGAGTACGGCAAACGGTTCATCTACCGCACGGGACCGTCGTTCGTGCGGACACGTGGCGGCATCTCCGAGAAAGGACCTCTGAGCGCGGAGGAGCTCTACCGGCGGCGTCCCCGGCGGGGGCACGGGCTGGTGCTCGTGGGGTCGCACGTTGCGATGACGACCCGGCAGTTGGAGCACGCGCTGGCGCTGGACGGGGTGCGGGCCGTGGAGCTGTCGGTGCCGAAGTTGCTGGACACCAGAGAGCGGGAAGGAGAGTTGGACCGGGCGGTGTCGGAAGTTAACCGGGGGCTCGTGGAGATGGAGGTCGTCGTGTACACGAGCCGCGAGGTGATCGCTGGCGGGACGGGGCGCTCGGGGTTCGAGGTCGGACGTTCGGTATCGGATGCTCTGGTGGAGGTGATGCGGCGGGTGGACCGGGAGTCGCCACTCGCGTTCGTGGTGGCGAAAGGTGGGATCACGTCCAGCGACATCGGAACGAAGGGACTTGATGTCCGGCGGGCGGAAGTGGCCGGGCAGATGCTACCCGGCATCATTTCGGTCTGGATCCTACCGGAAGATAGCCCGTTCCCCGGCCTCCCCTACGTCATCTTCGCCGGCAACGTGGGGGAGCCGGATTCACTCGCCCGTGTCATCGAGATTCTCAGGGAGGGATAGATGCAACGACTGGGATTTATCGGGCTCGGGGCTATGGGCGCTCCGATGGCGGCGTGTCTCGTCCGGGCGGGCTTCGAACTATCGGTCTTCGACGTGCGCCCGGAGAGCGCCGCGCCGCTGGCTGAACTCGGCGCAACGAGCGCCGGTTCGCCGCGCGAGGCCGCCGAAGGCGCGGACGCGCTCATCTTGATGGTCGTGAATGCGGACCAGGCGGAGGAAGCACTTTTCGGCGAGAACGGGGCGACGGAAACTCTGGAGTCTGGCGCCGCCGTCGTGCTGATGAGCACGGTAGGGCCGGGGCCGGTTCGGGCTCTGGCGGAGCGGCTCTCGCAGCAAGACTTGCGGCTCCTCGACGCGCCGGTGAGCGGCGGGGTCGCGCGGGCGGAGCGGGGAGACTTGCTGATCATGGCGGGCGGACCGACGGACCTGTTCGAGGAACTTCGTCCGGCGCTCGCGGCAATGGGATCCACGGTCGTGCATTGCGGAGAGTCGGCGGGTGATGGACAGTCCGTGAAGCTCGTGAACCAGCTCCTGTGCGGGGTTCATATAGCGGCGGCGGGGGAGGCGCTGGCGTACGCGCGGGCGTTGGGACTAGATCCCCGAGCCGTTTTCGAGACGATCCGTCACGGCGCGGCGAATTCGTTCATGCTCGAAGACCGGGGTGAACGGATGCTGGAGCGCGAGTTCGTCCCGGCGAAGAGCGCTCTGGACATCTTCGTCAAGGATATGGGACTGGTACGGGAGGCGGCTAAAGAGAACGGCTTCGAGATGCCGCTCTCCGACGCGGCGCACCGACTCTACGAGACTGGCTCCTCCCTCGGGCTCGGTCGGGAGGACGATTCAGGTATCGTGCGCGTCTTCGAGCGCGGGGTGGAGAGGTAGGGAAGTCTCGTGCAGCTTGTTCATGTGGACTCCGCGAAAGGCTTCGAGGTTCTGGCTAGCACGAAACGCGCCCAGGCGGCGGCGATGACGCTCGCCCCTGGACGCTCCACCGGAGGCCCGAACAACCGGCACGCGCGCAGCGACCAGTGGCTGTACGTGATCTCCGGCGAAGGCCGGGCGATCCTGGACGGCGAGGAACACGAGCTGAACGCGGGAGACCTCCTGCTCATCGAGGCCGGAGAAGCGCACGAGATAGCCAACACCGGCGAACGACCCCTGCAGACCCTGAACATCTATGCGCCGCCGGAGTATTAGCCGGAAGCATCCACTACCCGGCGTTCCGGTAGAGAGTAGTAGAGGCTGCCGTCCCGTCCCTCCACCCGCAGATGTCCCTTGCCGGTGAAGCGGCACAGCATTTCGTCGGCCTCGTCCACCGTCAGCAAGGTCTCGAGCGCTGCCTCCACGGGAGTGATACCTCCGCCTGACCGCCGAATCGCCATCAGTAGTTGCTTCTCCCCGCCGAGCTTTAGCACGGTATCTCCAGGTCTGTCCTGATGTAGTTGCCAGATGCCTATGCCTATCAGGGCCAGGAAGACTACGGCTGTAACCAGCGCGAGAGGCTCGTATCCGCCGGACGCGGGTACGAGAAAGATCCCCGAGGCGGCGACTCCGAACGCGAAACCCACGGCTACCAGGACGAAGGGGTTGGTTCGTATACTGTGCCAGAGGCCGGTTCGCTCCCGTGGATTTTGTCTGCGCTGTTCCCACTTTCGGCGGTGTAGGTCCACGTAGGGCATGGCTCTCCTCTCGCGGCGGTTTTGCCTGTCTCGACCATTTGTGTTATGAAGCACCAATTGTAACGAGGCCGGATTACAGGGAGGTAACAGTCGATGGCGTTTGCGGGAGAGGTAGCGTGGGTTACGGGGAGCAGCACGGGCATCGGGCGGGCGGTCGCATTAGATCTCGCACGGGAAGGTTGCCGGGTGGTGGTCCATTACAACAGCAGCGAGTCCGAGGCGCGGGAGGTGGTCGAGGAGATCGAGGCTTCCGGCGGTGATGCGATGCTCGTCGGGGGCGACGTGTCGGACGCGGGGGAGGTGAAACGGATGGCCGGGGAGATAGAGGGCCGCTTCGGCGGCGTGGACATATTAGTCAACAACGCGGGCTCCCTGATCGAACGCCGACCCTTCGCCGAGATGACCGAAGACCTCTGGGACCTCGTGATGGACGTGAACCTGAAGAGCGTATACCTCGTCTCGCAGGCCGTCCTGCCGCTGATGCAGCGGAAAGGCAAGGGCAGGATCATCAACGTAACCTCCGTCGCCGCCCGCAACGGCGGAAGCTCCGGCTCGACCGCCTACGCGAGCGCCAAGGCCGGCGTCAGCACCTTCACCCGCTCCCTGGCGAAGGAACTTGTCTCCGAGAACATCCTGGTCAACGCCGTTTCACCCGGCGTCATAGCCACGCCCTTCCACGACCGCTTCACCGATCCCGACGCCCGCGAGAAACGGGCCAAGACCATCCCTATCGGGCGCGAGGGTAAGCCGGAGGAAGTTGCCGGGGTCGTCACGTTCCTCGCTTCACCCGCCGCCGATTACCTGGTCGGTGAGATCATCGAGGTCAACGGCGGACA
The DNA here is from genome assembly GCA_937873125.1 of uncultured Actinomycetes bacterium. Taxonomy (GTDB): domain Bacteria; phylum Actinomycetota; class Rubrobacteria; order Rubrobacterales; family Rubrobacteraceae; genus JACDDK01. The sequence continues at coordinate 3,243 of CALMWA010000041.1, forward strand.
GTTGATGGGATGATAGCCGGCGTCTCTAGAGAAGCGACCCATCCGCGCCGAAGCTCATCGGCCGCGCTTCTTGGAAAATCGCCAGGCTCTCGTGCTTCTCCACCTCGCCGAGCAGTGCCTCCGAGACCCACATCCGGCGCAGCTTGAGGGTGTTCGCTATGCGGACGAGGCGTACTCCTTCTGGCGCGACACCAGCGCACATCATCAGGGCGGCGGCGATGGCGCTCCGGTCGTCGGGCATGACCATCGGAGTCTTGACGGGCAGCGGGGTGGTGGAGGTTAGAGCGTTCATGTACGTGGCGGGGCGGTCCATCGCGGAGGCCAGGCGTTCGGTGACCACGTCGGCCATGCCGAGGCCGTTGGCGTTCCCGCCGGTCTCCGCAGTGAGCCCGAGGTAGGCCAGTATCTGTACTGCCGGACCGCCTTCTGCATGGGGAGTCGGGTAACGGCCGGTGACGTTCGGGTCCGCTCCGTCGCCGCTTATGTTCTTGCCGATCTCGTCCACGATCAGGATGTCTATGTCGTCGAACGGGAGACGGGCGAGGTTCTTTTTCGCTTCTTCGAGTAGCGGCGCTTCGCCGTTCTCCAGGTCGGCGGCGGGGATGGCGACGATCTTGCACGGTTCTTCGTCGGCGTTCTCGACGGTGGCGAGGCCGAAGGCGACCTTGCCGGATTCGACAGCCACACGGGCTGCGTCGGGAATGGTGTTGTGGATCTCACCCCACCCGGCACTGTGTATGGAGTGTGCGCCCCTCTGCTTGCCGAGACCGATCGCGAGCATCTTCGTCGGCCCGCTCTCTACCCTTCCCCGGAACGCCGTGTGTGGTTTGACCCGGTTGACGACTACGACGGCATCCGCCTCCCAGGCGTTCCGGTCCATGTACACTGCGACCCCCGCAGGCGTCGTCCCGATCCTCACCGTCTCCATCGTCGCCCGAACCGGACACCCCACTTGTTCCTCGCTCACCCCAAGATGCGCCAACACCTCGGCCTGTCCCTCGGCCGTGGATGCGCCGTGACTCCCCATCGCCGGTACCACGAAAGGCTCCGCGCCGGCCTCCTTCAGAACCTCGACTAGCGCCGCGACGACCGCCCCGATCCTGGCGACGCCCCGGCTCCCAACCCCGATGGCGACCGAGCCGCCGGGCAGCTTCACCGAACCCAATGCCTCCCGGACGCTCTCCCGAATATCTGGCAGCGCGGGCGGAGTATCCATCCGCTGCTCCACGAGCGCCACGCGTGGCAACTCCACCTCTCGGAGCAAGCGCTCCAACTCCTCGTGGACTGTCCTCTCCGTTTGCATCGTTGCACCCCCGGTACGTCAGCTGACTTCCTGTCCCCGTCACCATCTAACCAGCCCGTCCACGCCCTGAAAACTATGCTATATGACCGACGAACTATTCGTCTAACATTTCGCTCCATATGAACGCGCCGCAAGCAGTGTCTGGTTCCGCCTGCGGTAGCCGGACCTATTCTTAGGCTATAATCAAACAACGAGCGGAGGTCAACGACAGTGACAAGTAAGAATCACAAAGGTAAAAGCACCCGCACAAAGAGTGGCGTTTACCGGAGCGCGACCACGGGTCGGTACGTGAAGCGGTCCCCTGACAGGGACCCGAGCATCCGCGCCCGCGAGATCCGCGACCGGCTCCGCACTGCTGGCCGCCGCTTCTCGGACTCCTCGGAGATCGTGCGCGAAGACCGGGACGCTGGCTGACGCACCCGAGCCCACGCCTGTCCGCCTGGTGGTGGATACGAACGTGGCGCTCAAAGTCTACCTGGAAGAGAATCTAACAGAGGAGGCCCAGCAGATCCTCGACGCCGGTCGGGATGGTACCGCCGAACTTTTAGCACCGACACTCATCTTGCTGGAGTTCCGTCATGCGCTGACAAGAAGGGTCCGCCGCGAAGAAATTACACCTTCCGATGCCCAAGACATGTGGGAATCCTTCGGTGACTGGCCGCTCAACTTCTTCGAGATAGGGCCACTGGTGCCGAGGGCGGCGGAGATCTCCGGGGAGACCGGATGCACCGTATACGACGCCATCTTCGTAACCCTAGCGGAATCCGAAGGAGTCGTGGTCTTGACTGCGGACGGTAAGCTCATAAGAGTTCTGGATGGAACGCCTTTTGCCTCCCTCCTCTGGTCGCTCGACAAGGTGGACAGGCTCATAGAGGGATAGTAGCGGGACACGAAAAAAGAGCTTAGGTCTGGGCCTCGGACCAAACCTAAACCCTCTGTCGATTGTCCTGCTGTCGCCTTAAACCCGCTCTATGACGGTCGTCCGACGAGAGCGCTTGGCCCACGCCTTCGTAACGAAACGCCCGCTGATAGCGGATCGCGCCCGCGTGTTTCTCGGGAGCTTTCTTCGCCGTGCCACGCAATCACCTTCTCCCAGAGCGTCTCCCGCTCCGCCAGCCGCCGCACCATCCTATTTGCTCTCCTTGACGGTCGTGCTTGGGGAGCTCTTGCCGTGCTTCTCGGTCACGTACCGACTGGTCTTCGCGGAGCGGTACTTGCCCCCGCCACCGCCGGACGACTTCTTGCCACCGGAGTCCTTGGATCTGCCTGCCATTCGCTTCACCTCCTTTCGGGCCTAGCCTGCATGCCTGGACATGCTAGCATACTTTACTTTAGTTTTACACGCTATAATTTCCTTAAATTTCATTATTGACAGTGAATTGGTTTTTCAACTACAATGTAGCGCATGAACATAGCGACCGGGTTACCCAAGGATTTTCCTGTCCATATCCTCCCTAAGATTGTCGCCGCCATCCGGCGGGCGTACCCGGGGATCCGCCGTGACATGGCGATGATCCAGACCGCCAGCGCCGAACGCCGCCCCGAGCTGGCGACCCTCTCGGACGCCCAGGCCGTCGTCGAGGCGCTGCTGCAGCACAGCCTCGGCCTCTCCCCCGACCGCACCGAGCTCGCGCCCGTCACCCAGACGGTGATCGTCCAGGCGATCGAGCTGCTCGTGACGATCGAGGCCCCCGAGAACCGCGTGGGGGACGCCGCGACCCTCACCGGCCGCCTCTACGCCCTCATCGACGAGGGCCTCGCCGACCCCGGTCAGCGGTCGATGCCGCAGCAGGAGGAGGGCCCCCAGGACCCCGGCACGCCGCCGCCGCCGGGTGAGGGCGAGGAGCCGCCCCCCGCCGGCTCCGGGGTCGAGGACTACGAGCAG
>CALMWA010000042.1 GCA_937873125.1 uncultured Actinomycetes bacterium
TATCCGGCGATGTCTATGTTTGGGATTCTCGCGCCGGCCGATCTTGATTAAGAAAGGTGTAGGCGACCGGGATAATCCGGTGGATTCCGCCCATCCGAAGTACGTCCGGCGTGCCGGAACCCCTCTACGAAAGTACCTGAAGCGGCTGCCCGGTCCCTGGAGTATGGTCCTGATGGCCATGCTGGTCTACGCGCTTGTCTTCACGGCGCTCTCCATCTACCGCCACGAGGTCTACTCCTCCTCGCGCTTCGACCTGGGGAACATGGACCAGGCTGTATGGAACTCCTCCGAGGGCCGAATCCTCGAAGCTACAAACGAGGCCGGGGAGATCACCTCCCGCCTAAAGAACCACGCGGACTTCCTGCTTTTGGCCTACGTGCCGCTGTACTGGGTCTGGGCGAGCCCGTACTGGCTTTTGATCTCCCAATCCATAGTCGTCGGCCTCGGCGCGATACCCCTCTACCTGCTGTGCAAACGCTTTCTGGGCGGCGTCTCCGGCCGCGAGTGGCCGGCGGCGTTCATCTCGATAGCGTACCTGTTCAACGAGGGGATACAGTCGGCCAACCTCTTCGACTTCCACCCCCAGACGATGGCCGGTACGTTCCTCCTCTTCGCCTTCTACTACCTGCTGGAGCGGCGCCTGCTCGCGTTCGTCGTGGCTGCCACGCTGGCCGCGCTCACGAAAGAGGGGATCGTCCTGATCGTGGCGATGATGGGGCTCTACGCCGTGTTCGTACAGCGACGGCCGCGGTGGGGGATCCCGATCTTCTTGCTCGGCGCCGGATACTTCCTCCTGACGGTGCAGGTCATCATCCCGTACTTCAACGCTGGGGAGTCGAGCCGGCTGGTCGCGGAGCGCTACGAGGTGCTCGGTGGCTCGTTCGGCGGGTTCGTCGGGAAGTTCATCTCGGATCCGCTCTTCGTGGTGGGGTACGCGCTGTCGGGAGATAAGGTTCTCTATCTCGTCGGCCTCATCGGGCTTGGCGGCGTCCTCGGGTTGCTCGCGCCGGAGCTTCTGCTGCTCCCGGTGTCGGAGACCGCCATCAACCTCCTCTCCGCCCGGCCCCAGATGAGCAACATCCACTACCAGTACTCCGCCCCCATCATCCCGTTCATGTACCTCGCCACCGCCGCCGGTCTGGGACGGTTGGTGCGTGGGTCGCTGGCGCTGCGTGAACGCTCCGCCGCGTTCGCCCGCAGGTTCTCGCGGGCCGCGCTGGCCGGGTCGTTGCCGGTGATGCTCGCCTTGTGGGTGCTGCTGTTCAACGTGTACATGGACCTCAGTTACGGGCCGCTCCCGATCTCGCGCTTCGGCGACGAGAACCCGGTGGTGATGAAGTCCCTCGCTCCCGAGCGCGTGGCGAACGTCGACGAGGCCGTGTCTCTCATCCCCGCCGGCGCGAAAGTCTCGGCGAGCAACTGGATCGGTCCCCACCTCGCCCACCGCCGATATCTCTATCTCTTCCCCGTCATAAAGGACGCCGACTACGTCGTCGTGGACCTCGCCCGCCCCAGCTATTACACGTCGGTCAACCGCGATAAAGGCCAGAAGGTCCTCGACCGGCTCAACGAGGAGTCGTCCGGGTACCGCATGATCTTCGGCAAAGACAACGTCGCCGTCTTCGAAAAGAAGGACTAACTCCCGACCGCCATCCGTTGCTCTTCGTCTGGCTTCGGAGCCGCGAACGGCTCCGGCAACTGCTCCACGTAATCGACGAGCGACTCAAGATCCTCACCAACGACTCTTCTCTCTCGTCCCTCCCGGAACTCCGTGAACCCGCTCCCGCCCCCGGCCAGGAACCCCTCGACCGCCACCGTATAATTCTTATCCGGGTCGAGCGGCGTACCGTCCGGCAGCGTAACGGAGGTTACGCGCTCCCCGAAGGGCGCCTCCGGGTCGTGGACGAAGCGCAGGCCGCTTACCTGGAGCGTGCGGTCCCGGCCCTCCCTGTATTGCTTCTCAAGTGCGCGGCGGACCCCGTCGCCGGTCATCTCCATCTTCACCAAACGTTGACCGAAGGGCTTGATGGCGAACAACTCGCCGTAGGTGACGGGTCCGGCGCCCAGCTCGCCGCGAATACCGCCCGAGACGGCGAAGGCGAAGTCCGTCCCGGCGGACTCGCGCTCCGCGTCGGCGATGAAGTCTCCGAGCGCGCTCTCCCCGGCGTCCGACGCCGCGAGGCCCACCCTCTCGGCCGCCGTGCCGACTACCCGCTCCGAGAGCGGTGCGACTTTCTCGCGATACCTCTCCACCAGGGCCGCCACCTCCGGGTCGGGCCGTGTGTCCGTGTTGCTGGTCGGTACGATCTCGGCGGTCGCGTCCGTCACGTCGCCGGTAGCCCGGTCCACCTTCAGGTCCACGGCGCTGAATGCCATGCCGTACTTGTACGCTTCGACGACGAGCTTGCCTCCGACCCGTACGTTTAAAGTGTTGTGAGTATGTCCGGCAATCACCACGTCCACCGCATCCGTCATCTCGGCGGTCTCGGAGATGATCTCGCCGACCGCCTCCGCCGGGCCGAGCTGGTCCCCGCCCGCGTGCGCGAGCACCACGATGCTCTCGACGCCCTTCTCTTGCAGCTCACGCGCGTAGCGGTCCACCGACTCCGAGATGTCCGGGAAGCGGTAGGGTTTTATGGCCTCGGGCATCACGATCCCCGGCGTCTCCTCCGTCGTCACCCCGATAAAACCGACCCGCACGCCGTCGCGCTCGACGATCTTATACGACGGCAACACGGTCTCTCCGGTGTCCTTGTTGAGCGCGTTGGCGGAGATGTACGGAAAGTTCGCGCCGGGGAAGTCCGGGTCGGAGGTGTCCTCGCCCTTCTTGAACTGCTTGCCATCCTCGCGGTGTCCACCGTTGATGAGGCGCAGCATCTCCTCGCCGCCCTCGTCGAACTCGTGGTTGCCGACGGTCCCGACGTCGAACCGCATCTCGTTCATGGCGTAGATGGTCGGTTCGTCGTGGAAATGGCCGGAGATCAGCGGCGAACCCCCGACGATGTCCCCGGCGTGTACGCGGATGGCGCCTCCGGGATACGCCCGCTCATAGCGGTCGAGGTGGGCGGCCAGGTACGCCGCGCCTCCGGTATCTCCATCGGCGGGCGGTTCGAGGTTGCCGTGCAGGTCGTTGATGCCGAGGAGCCGGACACTGGCCGTACCGGTCGGCGGTGGGGCGGTGAGGGCGGCCGGGTGTTCGAGCGTCGGAGCGTGGGTGCGTTTAGTGGGTAACGCAGTTCGTTCGGGATCTGGGCTGGTAAGAGAGGTCAACGTCGGCGCGAGGAATATGATGAGAATCAAAGCCGCCGCCATGCTCAGCCGGTGTGCGCGGTTCACGCTCGTCCCCTCCCAGGTAGTGGAAAAACACGCTGTTCGAGCAAAGAGAGAGGAGCCCACTCGAGTAGGCTCCTCAAGAGTTGCGTATACATTTTGCCGGGTCCCCGGAAGTCCTCGCGCTATACCGGCCGCATCCCGCATTCGCCGTCCCTGCTGGTCCTGCACGAGTTGCGGCGGCCAACACGCCCGCCTTTATGGGCCGCGAAGCTCAAGAGACCTCCCTCGGTTCGTGGTCGTTCGTCTCTTCCGCGCGGCAGGATAACAGCGGGCTCGCGGCCTATGGTTTCGTGCCGGTAAACGTCTCTTTAATTCGAAGTGAAACCCGCGGACGCAACGCGCGCGCAACGCGAACGCCAAAGAAACGGCACAAAAAAGCCCCGCGAAACGGTCCGACTGGACCGCCGCACGGGGCGCCAGGGAGAATGTTCTAGCCGGGTATGGCGGCGACGGCGGCGTCTATCTCCGCGTCGGAGTGTTCGAGGTTGACGAGCTCGCCGGCCAGGTAAGCTTCGTAGGCGGCGAAGTCGAAGTGTCCGTGGCCGCAGAGGTTGAAGAGGATGTTACGCTGCTCGCCGGATTCCTTCGCGTCCAGGGCGAGGTCTATGGTCGCCTTGATCGCGTGCGTAACCTCCGGCGCCGGGATGATCCCCTCCGTCCGGGCGAACGTTACCCCAGCCTCGAATGTCGGATTCTGGGCGTAGGCCCGCGCCTCGACGAGCCCCTCGTGAACGAGCGCGGAGACTATCGGGGAGTCGCCGTGGTAACGAAGCCCCCCGGCGTGGATGCCGCTCGGCACGAACGTGTGGCCGAGGGTGTACATCTTCATCATCGGCGTGGTGCCGGCCGTGTCGCCGAAGTCGTAGACGTAGCGGCCCTTCGTTAGCGTTGGGCACGAAGCCGGCTCCACTGCCACGATGCGCGTGTCCTTGCCGTTCTTCAGGTTCTCGCGGATAAACGGAAACGCTATGCCGCCGAAGTTCGAGCCACCGCCGACGCAACCCACCACGACGTCCGGGTACTCGCCGGCCATCTCCAGTTGCTGGAGTGCTTCCTGGCCGATAACGGTCTGGTGCAAGAGCACGTGGTTAAGGACGCTGCCCAGAGAGTATTTCGCGTCGTCGTGCATCACCGCGTCCTCGACTGCCTCGGAGATGGCGATGCCGAGGGAGCCCGGCGAGTCCGGGTGTTCTTCGAGGATGTTGCGTCCGGCCTGCGTGAGGTCGGTCGGGCTGGCGTGGACCTCGGCGCCGTAGGTCTCCATCATGATGCGGCGGTAGGGTTTCTGCGTGTAGGAGACGCGGACCATGTACACGGTGCAGTCCAGGTCGAACTGGCGGCAGGCGAAGGCGAGGGAGGAGCCCCACTGGCCCGCACCGGTCTCGGTCGTGAGACGCCGGACGCCCTCCTGTTTGTTGTAGTAGGCCTGGGGTACGGCGGTGTTGGGTTTGTGACTACCGGATGGGCTACCGCCCTCATACTTGTAGTAGATGTGGGCGGGGGTATCGAGGAACTTCTCCAGGCGTCGGGCGCGGAAGAGCGGGGTCGGGCGCCAGAGGCTGTAGATCTCACGCACCTCCTCCGGGATTTCGACGTAGGGCTCTGCCGTTACCTCCTGGCGGATGATCTCCTGCGGGAAGATCGGCGCGAACGCCTCCGGCCCGACCGGCTCGCGCGTCGCCGGGTTGAGCGGCGGCTCCAACTGGAAAGGGAGGTCCGGAACCAGGTTGTACCAGGACTCGGGGATCTGCTTCTCGTCGAGTAGAAACTTGGTCCGCTCCATCGCAAAACCTCCGGGACTGTAGCTATCAGCGGTCGGCTTTCAGCTTACAGGTTTTCGAGATGTCGGACCGAGTACGTTCTACTGATGTTCAGAGAGTGATTCGTGGGCCGCGCGCGACATCTCCTGCATCGCCGCGCGGGCGTCGGCCTCTTGCGCGCCATCCGAGAGAATTACGATGAAGTAGCGACGCTGCTCGTCGCCGGCCTCGTAAAAGACGATACCGGCGTCGCCGAAGCTTCCGCCGAATGCGCCGTAGCTACTATAGCTGCCGGTCTTGTGCGCGACGCGGACGTCCGGGGGTAGTCCGGCGGGGATGCGGTCCTCGAGGTAAGTGTCGGTCATGGCGCCGAGCATCTCGCCGGAGAGCTTGTCGCTGGTGAACGAAGGGTCGGCGATGCTTTGGAGCATTAGCAGTACGTCGTTTGGGGTCGTGGTGCGGCCGGCGTAGTCCGTGTCGCGGGCTTCGAGGCGCACGAGTTGAGATTGTATCTCCGGTTTGCCGAGGTAGCGTTCCAGCATCACCCAGGCGGTGTTGTCGCTCTCGTTCACCAGCAGGTAGGCGCACTCGCGGAGGGAGATCCTGGTCCCGACCGGATAGGTGTGAAGGATGCCGGAGCCGTAGCCCTGCACGTCGGAGGGGAGGATGGATATCTCCTCGTCGAGGTCCAGCTCTCCCCGCGCGGCGGCTTTGTACAGCGTGATCAGGGCCGGAAGCTTGCCGATGCTCGCGGCCCCGAAGCTCTCGTTCGCAGCGACAGAGGCGCTCGCCCCGGACGATGGATCGAAGACGACGACCCCGTACTTTCCGCCGTGAGTCCCCGCTATACCCCGCAAACGTTCCTCCAGGACTCCAGCGTCGAGAGCCTGGCCGGAGAACCCGGCAGAGAGAACACGGCGCTTCGGTTCCGGCGGCTCCAGAACCGAAGCGATCCTGGGAGATGTTACGGTCCGCACCGTATCCCCGGTGGGCGTTTTTATTCCCCCGAGCAGGTACGATGCCCCTGCGATCAACAACGCCGCCGCCAACAGTATTAACGCCTGCCCGAAATCCCGGCTCGCCGAACGCCTCGCGGTTCGTTTCGCGGAGCGTCTCTTGCGGTGGGTTCTCCTGGCGCCGCTATCCGGTACGTTCAACCCGCGCTCTTGAGATAGCCGAAGAACCGTGCGCGCCCTTCGGCGCGCACGAAACCCTAGCACCGGTGCCTATGGAAGCACCATCACGGCGTCGCCGATGGGCCGCTCGCCAGTCGTGTCCGACGGGCGGGTGACGAGCCGCTGCCTCACCGTCATCCCGGTCGAACCGCCGCCGTCGAGGTTGACGGCCTCTTCGGAGCCGAGCGCGTCCATGATCTCCGCGCTCTCCTCGAAGCTCGCGCCGACGCTGTAGCCGGGACGCCGGCCGTCTACGGCGACGAGTAGCAGGTCGTCGTTCTTCGTTACGCCGGCAAGGGTGCGCGGGTTGCGGCGTTCGCCGAAGCGGTAGTAGAACTCCGGGTTCTCGGGGTAGACGAAGCCTTCCTCGAAAGCCGTGATCTCCTCGCGCCCATTCTCCACGAGCCGCGGGCCGCCGTTAACGACGCCCGTACCGGCGTTGAGTGGGTCCTCGCCGCCGCCAAAGACACGCTCTTGCACGCTCACCCGCTGGCCCGGCGTCGCGTGGGCGCGCAGCCAGTCCGCGCCGTCGCCGGTGCCGGAGAGCACGGAGCCGCCAGACGGGATGGGACCGCCGCGGCTCTCGCGCAAGGCCGTCACGCGACCGGAAGCGTCGAGCACCACTTCCGCGCCGTCGCCGGGCTCGGTGCTCGCGCCGAAGACGGGGGTGAAGAGGATTAGCTCGCCGGGGTCGGTGCAGGTGAAGTCGTGCTTGGGCGCCTCGGTCGGCTGGTCTCCACCGTCGCCGCCACAACCCCGGATGAGGCCCGGCTTGCGGTTCTTGCCGTCTACCTCGCGCCTCGCTCCGTCGGAAGAGACTACGGCCAACTCGTCGGAGAGGGCGGCGACGTCGGCGTCTTCGCCGTTACCCTCGGGCAGCACCAGGCTCGTCCGGCCGTCCACGGCCTCGCTCACGAGCTCGCCGTCGAGGACGGAGATGCCAGCCAGGTCGCCGGGCGTGCCGTCGTTCGCCCCGATCACGAAGTACCCGCCGTTTATCGCCGCGAGCGCTCCCGTACGGGCGGAGATCGAGGTGAGCAACTCCCGCTCGGGCACTATCCGCGTTGCAAGCTCCGGCGCGACCTCGCCGGTGTAGCGGTCCGGGTCAACGCGCAGGACGTGGACGACCCACGGCCCCGTCGTCTTGCCGCCGTCCTCGCCGGTGTAGACGGTACGCAGGCCCGTGTATCCCTTTGCGGTCAGCTCCGCGCGCAGCGCGTCGGCCCCGACCTGGGTGGCGAAGGAGCCCACGCGTACCAGGTAGCCGAGCGGTCCCCGCGCCGGGTCGTCGGGCGCGCGATCCGCGACGCGCACGACGCTCGGCTTGTATCCGTCGGCCCTCAACTTCTTCGCAACCTCCTCGGCGGAGGCCCGGTCGGACTTGAAGGCCACATCCACGGTGTAGACGTCCTTACGGGAGGTCTCGCCGCGCTCGATGCGGGTGTAGGTGACGCCGGGGGCGACGCGCTCGGTGCTCCGTGTCTCCTCCAGGCCCGCCCGGCCGCGCGGCAATCCGCCGGATGGACGCTCCTGTTTGGCGAACGCTTCGGTGACCGCCACGCCGGACACGGCCAACATCCCGACGGCCAGCAGGCAGAGTATTGCGTGTCGTGCTCTCATCCGTTCTTCCTTCCCGCGCGGCTACGGCGCGACGTTCTCTTCTATTATCTCGGGCTCGAAGGAGAAGACCTCCTCGTCGCGCGGGTCCACCGTGGCGCGTACCCAGTGAACGTCCGGGCTGCCGAAGGTCTCCACGCGGGTAAAGTTCAACAGGCGGCTGGAAGAGATCACGGGCTTGTCTATCCTGAACGTGTGGCTGTCGCCGTGGACGAGCACTACGGGCTTGCCGAAGTCCCGAACCTCTTCTTCCAGCGCCGTCTTGAAGTCAGCGAAACCGGAGGGCTGATTCACGTCCTCCTCGAAGATATTCGCCTGCATCACGAGCATTACCGCTGGGCTCTTGCTCTTCTTCGCCTCGTCAAACGTCTCCGCGAGCCACTCCAGGTTGGCGGCGTTGCGGGCCTGGTACTCTTTTTCGTTTCCTATGGCGGGGTTTGCGGCGGTGGGGCGGTTGTTGTTGGAGCCGACTACGTGCAGGGTAGCGAACGTAACATCGCCGCGCTCCCAGCGGGCATTCTCCGGATACTCCTCGCTCTGGCGTTGGAGGTCTATCTCCTTGCGGCCGAGCGACTCGTCCTCGGCGTAGAAGACGCCACGCAGATACTCCAGTCGGTTCAGCGGATCGGCTTCCTCGGGTGTGGGATTCGGCGGGCGGTGGCAGTCGGTCCACTCGTTGTCGCCCGGAGTGTAGACGAGCGGGTTGCGGCTGGCCTCGAAGCGGCGCAACTCCTTCTGATACACGTCGTCGGTGCAGGCGGATGAGCCACTCTTTATGTCGCCGTCGTGGGCTATGAAGGCGAGCTTCTCGCGATCGAGCTCGGCAAAGAGCCGGACGGTCTGTTCCTCTTGCTGGGCGTTGTACGGGAGGTCCCCGATCAGTGCGATATCGTACGCCCCCCTGCCGGAACCTTTCCCTTTCTGTTCGGCGAACGCGGTCGTAGTCCCCGCTGTGATGAGTACCGCCATTGCCAAAACCACCAGAAGACGACCAATCCTCACGGCAAACTCTCCTCCGCCACGCGGCGACTTGCTCTCTCCGACACCGACAACTATAGGGAAAAGCAAAACGCAGCAGGTTAACTGCCGCGAAACTCTGTGTTAAATGTGCCGGGAAGCCTGATGCGGATAACGCATCCCCCAGGCTAACCCGCGGCGGCGGACCGCTTGCCGTCCTGCACGGCCACTTCGACCTCTATCCAGTCTTGCGACCACCGGGACAGAGCCTCGACGACCTCGTTGAGCGAACGTCCTTTCTCGGTCAGGTGGTACTCCACGCGCACCGGGCGCTCCGGCATCACGATCCGCTCGACTATCCCCTCCGCCTCGAGCTCCCTCAGGCGCTCCGAGAGCATTCGGTTGGAGAGATCCGGGATCGCCTCCTGTATCTCCCCGAAACGCGACGCCCCCCTAAGCATCGCCCGCAGGATCGCCCCGCTCCACCTCCTGCCAACGATCTCGACCGCCCGCTGGTACCGCGGACAGAACCTCTCCGAGAATTCTTCGCTAGAACCTATCATCACAACCATATTCTATCACGCTGAAGGACTTGACGTAACTTGTATATAATTATATACTTGGTTATATTAAGTAACTCAAGTCCGATAGGAGGACAAAGATGGTAGACGTTGGATTGTTGGTGTTGCGGGTTGTGCTTGGTGTGATCTTCGCCGCGCACGGCGCCCAGAAGTTGTTCGGGGCTTTCGGTGGGCCGGGACTGAAGGGTACGGCGGGCTTCCACGAACAGCTCGGGATAAAGCCGCCCTTCGCGATGGCGGTCCTGGCGGGACTCGCGGAGTTCGCTGGGGGGATACTGGTGGCGGTAGGGTTCCTCACGCCACTGGCGGCGGTGGCCCTGATCGTAACGATGGCCGTGGCCACGTTCGCCGTGCATATCAAGAACGGGTTCTTCAGCATGAACGGCGGCTACGAGTTCAACCTGGCGCTCGGCGCGATGGCCCTGACGCTGTTGCTCACCGGGGCCGGGGCCTACAGCCTCGATGCCGCCGCGGGCATCCTCTGGTAAACGAACGACGATAAAGGAGAACGCATGAGCGTAACCATCATCGGCTCCGGCAACATGGCGCGGGGCATCGGCACCCGCCTCGTCGCCGGCGGGAACAGCATACGCATTCTCGACCGCGACCCCGAGAAAGCAAGCGCGCTGGCGGGCGAGTTGGAGGCCAACGCGCAGAATGGCGTTACCGTCAACGCGGGCTCGATCGGTGACTCCATCGAGGGCGACGTGGTCGTTCTCGCCGTCCCCTACGAGGCCGTCGAACCGATAGCCGGACAGTACACATCCGAGCTTTCGGACAAGGTCGTCGTGGACATCACGAACCCGGTGGACTGGCAGTCCTTCGACCGGCTCGTCACCCCGCCGGACAGCTCCGCGGCCGAGGAGATCTCCCGTCTCCTCCCCGATGCGGCGGTCGTCAAGGCGTTCAACACCACCTTCGCTGGCACGCTCGTCGCCGGAGAGGTCACCGGCCAACCGCTCGACGTGTTCGTAGCCGCCGACGACCCGAACGCGAAGGAGACGGTGGTCAGGCTCGTCGAGGCCGGCGGCCTGCGTGCCGTAGACGCCGGCCCGCTCCGCCGGGCGCGCCAGCTCGAAGGTCTGGGCTTCCTCGGGATCACACTCCAACAGCCGCTCGGCCTGGGCTTCTCCAGCGCCTGGAAGCTGATCGCCTAGTATCACGCCAGACGGCTCTTGGGACATGTCCCAAGAGCCGTCCCGTTTCCACAGAGAGGAACATCCATGAAGATAGCGATCATCGGCGCCGCCGGGAACATCGGCTCCCGCATCCTGAGGGAGGCCGTCTCGCGCGGCCACGAAGTGACTGCTGTCGTCCGGCGCGAGGGCGCGCTGGATCCGGAGCCGAACGTCGAGGTCGAGCGGGCCGACGCCCGCGATGCCGGGGAGGTTGCCCGCCTCGCTGACGGGCACGAGACGGTAGTGGTGACCGTAAGCTCCCGCAAGGAGGGCGACGCGCCCATCCACCAGGTCGTGCGGGCCGTCGTTGAGGGCACGCGGGGGGCCGGGCCGCGGGTGTTCGTGGTGGGCGGCGCGGGCAGCCTGGAGATCTCGCCGGGGGTGCAACTCCTCGACACGCTCCAATTCCCCGAGGAGTACAAGGCGGAGGCGCTCCAGGCGCGCGAGGCCCTGGAGATCTTGCGCGCCTCCGACGTCAACTGGACGTACCTGAGCCCGGCGGCCGAGATATCTCCCGGCGAGCGCACGGGCCGCTACCGCGCGGGTGGCGACCGCCTGCTCACCGACGAGGAAGGCAACAGCCGCATCTCCATGGAAGATTTCGCCGTGGCGGTTATCGACGAGATAGAGGAGCCGAAGTACCGCGGGCGGCGCTTCACCGTAGCCTATTAGGATCAACGACGGACCAGACGAAAGGAAAACGCTTATGGGCCACGAACCTCTCCCGGCGGAGACCAGAATCGGCCACGTGCATCTCAGGGTCTCCGACCTCGACCGGGCCATCACGTTCTACCGAGATCTGATGGGCTTCGACTTCGTCACGCGCCTCGGCGATGAGGCTGCATTCCTCTCGGCGGGAGGTTACCACCACCACATCGGCCTCAACACCTGGCAGAGCCGGGGTGGGGAACCGCCCGCGCGGGGGACCACCGGCCTCTACCACTTCGCCATCAACTACCCGACGCGCCGGGACCTCGCCGTCGCCCTCAAGCGCCTGCTGGACGGCGACTGGTCCATAGACGGCGCCTCCGACCATGGCACCCACGAGGCGATCTACCTCCACGACCCCGACCACAACGGCATCGAACTCGCCTGGGACCGCGACGCGAGCGAGTGGCCGCGGGAGGGCGAGAACCTGACCTTCGCCCGTCGCCGGCCCCTCGACTTCGAGGGCCTCCTCGCAGAGCTGGAAGAACCTGTCTCGCCGTAACGCCAATCCGGCCCCGGCACGATCGGCGAAAGGAGGGCCGGATATTACCCGCCATCTGCTACCGCCTGCCGTGGTTCCCGGCGGTGGTCGCCCCACGATTCTCCCGACGAGGAGGCCGAGCGTCCCGCGCATCGGAGATCCACCCGCACCCTCCGGCCATATCCGTCCGGAGGTCATCGCGAGCCGTTTGGACAGCTTCTAAGCTGGGTAACCTTTCCGCCGAACCACCTCGGGTAATCTCCGATAAGAAGCCCGTCACAACCTCCAATCGGCTCATTCCGCCGATGGGGTATGGAAGTCGGAGTCGTGGAACGGGCGCCGGTCGTTTGCGGAACGCCGGTTCGGGAAATCCCTACGCAGCGGAAACTATTTCAGAAGGAGGGATTTATGCAGAAGCGCAGGCTAGGAAACGAAGGTCTCGAAGTCTCGGCTCTGGGTCTCGGGTGCATGGGCATGAGCGAGTTCTACGGCACGGGTGACGAGGACGAGTCGATAGCAACCATCCACCGGGCCCTGGATCTCGGCGTGACCTTCCTCGACACTGCCGACATGTATGGCCCGTTCA
>CALMWA010000043.1 GCA_937873125.1 uncultured Actinomycetes bacterium
GCCCTGATCGCCAGCGCGTTAGGGAGCGTCGCCGGTGTCGGCGTTGGGTGGTTGATGGTGCGCGTGATCGGGGAGGCTTTCGCCGGTTCCGGGTTCGAGATTCGGTTCGCCACCAGCCCCGAGAACGTCGTGATCGCGTTCTGCCTCGGTATGGTCCTCACGTTCGTCGTCGTCCTGATATCCTCCTGGCGCGTAAGCCGACTTAACGTCGTCCGAGCCGTCCGCGACATCCCGGAACCCGACCGTAAGGGCCGCACCGTGAAGGGCGTGCTGCTCGCCCTGTTGACGCCGGTTGCGGGCGCTCTCCTCGCCTACCAGGGACTCCAGGCCGAGCAGTTGGGGCTGTACATGCTCGGGCTCTCGCTCGTCATCGTCGGGGCGGCGCTCGTGGCGCGGGTGCTGCGGGCGCCGGAGCGGATCGTGTTCACGGTTGCGGGCGTGCTGCTGCTCGCGTTGTGGCTCTCGCCGGTTACGCCCGCGCCGGACGGGATGACCGAGGGGATAGACCTGTTCTTTATCTCCGGCGTCATGATAGTGCTCGCGGGTGTGTGGGTCGTCATCTACAACTCCGACCTGCTCCTCGGCGCGATAGTCGCCATGTTCGGGTGGATGAGAGGCATGCCACCAGTCCTGCGCGCCGCCGTCTCCTACCCGATGCAGAACCGCTTCCGCACGGGCATGACCCTCGCTATGTTCTCGCTCGTAGTCTTCACCATCGTCACCATGAGCTTCATCAGCGAGGCGTTCGGATCCATCTTCGAGGACACCGACCGCCTCTCCGGTGGCTTCGACATCCGCGCCGACGCCGGATACGCCGTCCCGATCTCCAACATGAACGACGCTTTGAAGGACAAGAAAGGCGTGGACGAGAAAGATATAGCCGCCGTCGGGACGCTCACCGGGCTGCCCGTGGACGCGAAGCAGAAGGGTACGGACCGCAAACCGGACGGCCTCTTCGTGCAGGGCGTGGACGCCGGATATACGGAGAACGTCGGGTACGACTTTAAGTCTACCGTGAAGGAGTACGGCACCAAGCGCGAGGTGTGGACCGCGTTGCGCGAGGAAGAGAATACGGCGGTAATCTCCGCTA
Source organism: uncultured Actinomycetes bacterium (assembly GCA_937873125.1). GTDB lineage: Bacteria > Actinomycetota > Rubrobacteria > Rubrobacterales > Rubrobacteraceae > JACDDK01. The sequence goes on from CALMWA010000043.1 coordinate 1,091, forward strand.
CGCTCGCGCCCTCGCGCTCCGAGACCACCTTCGGCGGGCCACCGCCCGTGATAAAACTCTCCGGCTTCTACGGCGAGGACGCGGCGCTACCGGACGATTTGTTCATCCGGGTGGAGGACGAGCAGTCCGGCGAGACGCGGGATCTGCGCGTGATCGGGGTTCTCGAAGACTCGGCGTTCTTCGCGCCGGGCATGATGACCTCGAAGGCCACGCTCGACGGTATCGCCGGCGCGCCGCTCCCGGCGCAGGGCTACCAGTTCCGGCTGGCCGCCGGGGCCGACGCCGGGGCTGTGGTGAAGGACCTGGAGAAAGCGTTCGCTGAGAACGGGTTGCAGGCCGTGTCGGTGGAGAAGGAGATCCGGGACGGTTCCGCCTCCCAGGGACTGTTCAACAACCTGCTCATGGGTTTCATGGGGCTTGGGTTGCTCGTCGGCATCGCCGCCCTGGGGGTGATCGCGGCGCGCTCAGTGGTGGAGCGGCGGCAGCAGATAGGGATGCTGAGGGCGCTCGGTTTCCAGCGCGGGCAGGTGCGGCTCGCCTTCCTCATAGAGTCGTCCTTCGTCGCCCTGCTCGGCATCGGGCTCGGTGTGGCCCTCGGCGCGGCGCTCTCCGTCGGGATCGTGGACTCTTTCGCCGAACAGTTCGCCGGCGTTCAGTACGCCGTGCCGTGGACGACGCTCGGGGTGGTCGTCGGCCTCGCCTACTTCGCAGCGCTGCTGACGACGTTCCTGCCCGCCCGCCAGGCCAGCAAGGTCTACCCGGCCGAGGCATTGCGGTACGCGGAGTAGGATTCGTCCCGGCAAGCCGTGGTGGGAGGCCTCGCCGTACGGCGAGGCCTCTTGCTAGTGCTGGAGGCCGATACGCTCTGCGCCTCTAGACCGATGCGCCTTCTCGTGTAGCGGACTACACTTGATCCGTATGGAGAGCAAGGGCGACATATGAAGCCGGGTGAGATCTTCGCGCTGCGGCGGCTGCGGTGGAAGCTGACGCTCAGTTACACGCTCGTGGCGGTGGTGACGCTGCTATTTCTGGAGTTGATCCTTGTGAGCGCCCTGATCGTCTTCCTCAACTCCGAACTCTTGCCGAGGATACTCGTTCAGAATCTCAGAGATGAGGTTGCGCCGCGGCTGGAGAAGCCCCTGGGTCAAGATCCTCCCAATACAAAGAATATAAGAGAGGAGCTAGTCGGCTTCGCCGAAAACTCCGATGTTCGGGGTGCGGATCAGCCCCAACCGGACCCGACGAGCTTCGGCAACTACACGGCGGATCAGGGTTCTCTGTTCGTGGTGGACGACGAACGAAAGTTGCTCGTCTCGGTACCCGAGATCCGGGATTTCCCGGAGGGCCAGCGGTTTGAAGCCGGAGATATCCCCGGCCTGAATCCACTGGTGAACGCTGCCTTCGACGGCGAAGAGAACTCCGGTCGGCTCTCGTCGAACGTGAACGGCCGGTTGGTCACCGTTACGCCCATACAGGGCGAGAACGGCGACGTCTCCGGGGTGCTCGTGGGGACGTTACGGCTGCCGAACCTCACGGGTCCACTCCTGATCACGGTCGGCGTCAGCGCGGTTCTGCTGATGATCCCCGCCGCGTTCCTCGGGACTATCTTCGGCTTCGTGACGGCATACGGCCTGACACGCCGTCTCCGCCGCCTCGCCGGCGCCGCCCGGAGCTGGAGCCGGGGCGACTTCTCCGTGACGACCAGGGACCGCTCCAGGGACGAACTCGGCCAGCTCTCGCGCGAACTGAACGACATGGCCGCGCAACTCGACACTCTGATACAGGCCCGCGGAGAGCTCGCCACGTTAGAGGCCCGAAACCGCTTCGCCCGCGATCTGCACGACTCCGTGAAACAGCAGGTCTTCGCTACCTCGCTCCAGATCGCCGCCGCCCGCGCCCTCATCTCCAAAGACACCGATTCCGCCGAGTCGCACCTCGCGCAGGCCGACGAGCTGGTGCGCGCGGCGCAGAAAGAGTTGAACGTCCTGATCTCGGAGATGCGTCCCGCTGCCCTCGAAGGCAAGGGGCTCGCGGCCGCTCTTCGAGAGTACACCGCCCGCTGGTCCGAGGGAGCGGAGATACCATCGGACTTCCGGGTTCAGGGCGAGCGCACATCGCCGCTGGAGATCGAACAAGCCCTCTTCCGCGTGGCGCAGGAAGCCCTCGCCAACGTCGCCAAGCACAGCGGCGCAACGCACGCGGAAATAGATTTGATCTACACCGCCGACACCCTCACCTTGCGTGTCGCCGATGACGGACGCGGCTTCGACACGTCGCAGAGCCCCGGCGGAGGCTTCGGCCTGCAGAGCATGCGCGAGCGGCTGGCGAAGCTCGGCGGCCGAGTAAACATCGAGAGCACGCCGGGGAAGGGAACCCGAGTAACCTGCGTCTGCCCGTTAAACGAGAGAGGTGGTAAGCCATGATCGAACCTATAACCGTTCTGCTGGTGGACGACCACGCGCTGGTGCGGCAGGGAGTGCGCGCCTTTCTGGAGACGCAGGCCGACATCACCGTCGTCGCCGAGGCGGGGAGTGGGGAAGAGGCGATCAAACTAGCCGCCGAACACGCCCCCGACGTGGCGCTGATGGACCTCATCATGCCCGGCATGGACGGCGTGGAGACGACACGCCGGCTCGTCGCGAAGTCCCCGCGCACGAACGTTGTGATGCTTACCTCCTACCACGACGACGAGCACGTATTCCCCGCGATCCGGGCCGGCGCGCTCTCTTACGTCCTCAAGGAGATCGGACCGAACGAACTGGCCGACGCTGTTCGAAAGGCCGCTGTTGGAGAAGCGGTGCTACATCCCCGCGTCGCCGCCCGCGTGGTGCGCGAGTTGCACGGTGCCCGCCGCACTGAGCCGAACGTCTTCCACGATCTCTCCGACCGGGAGTTGGAGGTACTGAAGCTCATCGCCGAAGGGATGAGTAACGCGGAGATCTCCACCCGGCTCTACGTGAGTGAGAAAACAGTCAAAAGTCACGTCTCGAACATCCTCGGAAAGCTTCACCTGGCCGACCGTACCCAAGCCGCCGTCTACGCCTGGCGTGAGGGTGTCGTGCGGCGCGACTAGCGGAAGGACCGCCAAGCCAGGAATATCGCAAGCCCGGCCGGCAGCACCCAGATCGAGACGACGACCGCGGTGTCACCCGGTTGGCCGACTTTTCTTGCAGCGTCTTTGCTGCTTCGCGGCACTCGGCGAGGACTTTGGGCGGGATCATGCGTACGACGAGGGAGATGCCGAGGGGAATGAGGATAATGGTGCCAGGTACCCGAGGACGGGGATGGAGTCGGGGATGAGGTCTATGGGGCTGAAGGCGTAACCCACGATCACGGCGGCGAGCCGTTACTGGTCCATGGAGTCCATGTTCATCTTCGGGGTTTCTTTGGCTGGAGGGAGGTTCTTATCCTTGAGCATGGCTTGCATGGCTTCAATCTCGGATTTCTGGGAGTCGATAATGGAGTCGGCGAGACGCTCGACAGGGGGTTGTCCGGAGTCTTTGAGGGCGGCCTGGGCCATCGGGATTGCGGCTTGGTGGTGCGGGATCATGAGCCGCAAGAACAGTGCGTCGGCTTTATCGGGCGGTAGAGTGTCGAGACGGTTGACATCCTTTTGGCTCGCCATGCCGGGCATTCTGCCGGATACCGAGTGCCCCATCCAGGCCATCCTGGGTTCCGTGCCGGTCGGAGACAGGTTCCACACCTCGAGCCAGCCCTGCATCCGCCCGATCTGGGCCTGCTGCGTCAGAACGATGTCGGTGGCGAGAGACCGGATGTTCGGGTCTTCCGTACGGAGGCGTACGATGCCGGCCATCTCGACCGCCTGTGCGTGGTGGACGGACATGTCGCGGGCAAACCCGGCTTCTGTCGAACTGTCGCCGGGAGGCCGGTTGGCTATGTACAGCGCCAGCAGCATCGCCGCCAGCAGGACGGCGGCCAGCGCCACGAGCATGTACGGGTTCGGGCGGCGGGATGGGACGCCGGACTTCATGGCTAGCCGGGTTGGCCCGTCCCGCCGGTGCAAGCCGCGCCCGGCTCTGGGGTCTGTGGGCCCTGGCGGTAGGCGGAGATGAACTGTTCGAGGCCCGAGTCGTCCGCGCTTTGCAGTTTGATCTGCTTGCCCCAGGCCGAGGCTGCAACGGGAGAGTCCAAGCCCTGGTATGGGCTGGCGAGCACGTAGGTCTCGTTCTCGGCCATGTCCTTGATGGTGTCGATCTGGTCCTGCGGGAGATCCGGCTGGTAGGTGATCCAGACCGCCCCGTGCTCCATGGAGTGCACGGCGTTCTCGTTACGCACCGGCTCGGAGTAGTACCCGCAGTTCTGCCACACGGGGTTGTGTTCGCCACCGGCCGGCGGCGTCTGGGCGTAGTCAACCGTGGCGTCCGTGTGACCTTGCTTTACCTCGAACGTCTCGACGTCGCTCGGCGGGGTGCGCGCGGTCTGCTGCCTGCTGTCCAGGATCACCACCGCCAGGAAGGCGATGAGCACGAGCGCCAGGATACCGCCGACTATTATCAGCCCCCAGGGTCGTTCGCGTCCCGCGTTTCCCAACCTGCGGGGTGTCGTCCTGCCGCCATCGCGCTGCTTACCCAACGGTATACCTCTCTTCTCCTAGTACTAACGGCTCGACCGACGAATCGGCCGGAGTCAAGACTATATTACCGTAGATATGACCGGTTTTAGAGGCCGGAGCGAGGTTCGCTACCCGCCTTCGCCGCGCTTGCGGATGCCGGGGAGGAATTGCAGGCGCTGGCTACCGGCCTGATGGTCGCCGGCGTGATCTACCTGGAGCGTCGTGTGGGAGATGCCGAAGTCGTGGGCGAGGACCTCTTCGAGGTCCCGGCGCCGGGCGTGACAGTCTTCGTCCTGGCCCACGAGTACATGGGCGGCCAGGGCGGGGAAGCCGGAGGTGATCGTCCAGATGTGGAGGTCGTGGATTTCGACGACACCTTCGGTGGCGGCCATGCGGCGGCCGACTTCGTTGGCGTCCACGCCGCGGGGAGACATCTCCAGCAAGACGCCGACCGAGTCGCGGAGGAGTTTCCACGAAGAGGCCAGCACCAGCAGTCCGATCAGGGCGCTGATCAGTGGGTCGGCGTAGCGCCAACCGGTGGTGATGATAATGAGCGCGGCGGCGATCGCGCCGACCTAGCCCAGGAGGTCGGCCAGCACGTGTCTCATGGCGCCCTGCATGTTCAGGCTCTCGCCCTCTGAGCGGGAGAGGATGATGCCACGTTGACGAACAGACCGATCGTGGCGACGACCATCATCCAGCCGCCCAGTATCTCCGGCGGCTCCAGAATGCGGCGGTAGGCTTCGATGAAAATCCAGATGGAGATCGCCACCAGCGTAACGCCGTTGAAGAGTGCGGCCAGTATCTCCGCCCGCTTGTATCCGAAGCTCCGATCCGGCGTTGCCGGACGATCCGCGAGCCAGAAAGCGAGGAGCGCGAGGACCAGGGAGAACGAGTCCGAGAGCATGTGTCCGGCGTCGGCGAGCAGCGCGAGGGAGCCGGTGAGCAGACCTCCGCGACCATAAAGGTGATCGTGAAGCCGAGTACGATCGTCAGCGCTCGTCGATCCGCTCCGCGTCCGTGCTCGTGGCCCCCAGACCCGTGGTCGTGAGAATCTTGATTAGCGTGTTCGTGATTCATACTATCTCCCATTTTAGCCCAGTAAGATCTACAGGGCGCCGATCTCCACGGCTACACGGTCGAGCTTTGGTATCGCCTTGCGCACGGAAGACCGGACTCGTTCGGAGATCTCCTCCCCCTCGTCCACACTCAGGCCACCGTCGATTCGGATTCGCAACTCGGAGTGGATACGGTGGCCGATCCACCGGGCGCGGACGGATTCCACGTCCTTTACCCCATCCGTGCGCGCGGCGGCCTGTTCGATGCCGGAGACGATCTCGGGTTCGACGGCGTCCATCATGCGCCGCCACATCGAGAATGCGGAGTCCTTGACGATGAAAAGGATGGCAATCGTTATCGCGAGGCCCACGAGAGGATCGAGTATCGGGTAGCCAAGCCATACACCTACGGCTCCGAAGAGCACCGCAAGTGAGGTGAAGCCGTCCACCCGCGCGTGCTGGCCGTCGGCGATAAGGGCCGCGCTCCCTATGCGCTTGCCGACCGTGATGCGGAACTGGGCCACCAGCTCGTTGCCCAAGAAGCCTATCACGGCTGCCGCCGCCACCCAGCCCAGGTACGAGACCTCCGAACCGTAGATCAGCTTCATGATCGACTGGTAGCCCGCCACGAGGGCGCTGAAGAAGATCATGCCCACGATGGCGACCCCGGCGAGGTCCTCGGCCCTTCCGTACCCGTAGGTGTACCTCTTGTTCGCCACCCGCCGCGAGAGAGCGAACGCCAGCCACAGCGGCAGAGCCGTCAAAGCGTCCGAGAAGTTGTGGATCGTATCGGCCAGCAGCGCCACCGAACCCGAAATCATCACTATCACGACCTGAAAGAGAGCCGTGGCCATCAGGATCACAAGCGAGATCTTGAGCGCCCTTATCCCGACTTCGCTTGATTCGAGCGCATCATCCACGCTGTCCGCACTCTCGTGAGAATGCCCGAAGGGTACGAGGTGGGAGAGATCGTGGCGCAGCGTCGCCCATCTGCCGGAATGGTGGCTGTCCTCTACCCCCTCATGGCGGTCGTGGCGAGCATCCTCTGAATGGTGGGGGTGTGAGTTCTTCAACCGTTCGTGTCTCCTTCTACGATACTTTTCTCATGCTCCAGAAGCCGGGCGTGATCCACGTGATACAGAGCTTCTCTTAGCAGAACCCCGAGATGCTCGTCGGCCAGCGCATAGAAACACCGCCGGCCCTCCCGCCGCCGACTGACTAGACCCAGATCCCGCAAGACCCGCAACTGGTGACTCGTCGCCGAAGCGCTCATGCGAACCGCCTTCGCTATCTCGCCCGCCGGAAGCTCGCCCGCCTCCAGGAGCGCGAACAGAGCCCGCAACCGCGTGGGACTCGCCAGAGCCGCCATCAGGCCGGAGATCCGCTCGTCCACACCCGCGATATCACCGCCCAGAACGTCCCGCGGCTCCAACAGCCGAACGTCCGCCGATACTGTCTCGAAGTGCGCCATACAACCAATTATATGTTGAATTGAAGAAGTATTCAAATATATAGGAGGTGGATGACGAGCCACGCGCCGAAGGCTACTATCTGGGCTACGCCCAGGAGGCGCATGAGGTTGGGGTTCTCGAAGAAGCGGGCGAGCTTGCGGGCGCTCTCCGGTCCGGCTTCTCAGAGGAGTGGGTGCTCCCTGGGGGCTATGACCTCTATGGCTCCATCACCGATGGTCACTATCGCGAAGGTTTCCCGGGCCCTGCGCGCCTACGCTGATTGTACGGCGGCTCCTTTCCGTAAGGCTCTCCTACTACTGCTGAGGGAGCTCCGCGAGCGTGACGTCGAACGTCTGGTTTTCGCCGTTCCTCACGACGGTAAGGCTGACCGAATCGCCGGGCTTGTAGTCGCGCAGGGCGGCGAACAGGTCTCCCGAATTCTCTATGCTGGTGTCGTTGAGCTTCGTTATGACGTCTCTGGCGCGTATCCCGGCATCGGAGGCGGGCGTACCCTGCTCGACGCTTGCGACCAGCGCGCCGGACTCCACGTCGAGGCCGAACCGCCGGGCGTCCTCCGGGCTCAGGTCGATGGGCCTGATGCCGAGGTAGGGGCTCGAAACCTGACCGCTCTCGATAAGCTGGTCGGCGACCGAGATCGCGGTGGAGGACGGGATGGCGAAGCCGATGCCCTCGGCGCCGGTCTCGGGCGGCAGGTAGGCGACGTTTATGCCGATCACCTCACCGGAGCGGTCCACCAGGGCTCCGCCGGAGTTGCCGGGGGAGATGGCGGCGTCGGTCTGGATCAGGTCTACCAGGGAGGGTATCTGCTGTTGTCCTCCGGTGAGTTGCGGGGGAACCTCGCGTCCCAGACCGCTTATGACGCCTGCCGTAACGGTTGACTCGAAGCCCGAGGGGCTGCCGATCGCGATGGCGAGCTGGCCGGGTACGAGGTCGTCGCTCTGGCGGAACTTGGCGGGGGGGAGGTTGGTACGGTTCACCTTGACCACAGCGAGGTCGTCGCGCGGGTCGGCGCCCACGACCTGGCCCTTCTCCGTCGTACCGTCGGCGAAGGCCACGTTGACCTGCTGCGCTCCCTCGATGACGTGGTTGTTCGTGACGATGTAGCCGTCCTTGCGGTAGATCACGCCGCTCCCGAGACCGTCCTCGCTCTGCTGCTGTCCGAATGGCGTGGTCTGAATGGCTCGCACGTTGACCTGCACCACGCTCGGCTCGACCTGCGACGCGGCGCGCGCGACCGGCTCATCCTCCGGTACCCGCTGCGAAGCCTGGGCCGGACGCTGGGCGACGTTTTCTTTCTTATTGCCCTGACCGTCGTTTTGTGAGCATCCCGCAACCAGCACCAGCGCAGCCAGCACCGCGAACAGCGGGAGAAGATATGTCCTGGAACGCACCATAAAATTCCTTACCTCCTGTCGGCGCCGGAGACTTTCCAACGCTAATCTGAACTGAGAACGTATACGAAATCCACCTCGAACAGTTTCGCCATACACCGAAGCACCAACTCTCAAGAGCATACCAGGAGGGCCGTGAACATCAGTTACAATGCAGGCGAACGCACTCGACTGAGAGCGAAACAGGGGAGAGGAGATCCGATGCCGGATGTGGAATACAGAGAGACGCTAACCCGCCGGAGCTTCCTGAAGGTAGCCTTCACCGCTATTCCGGCGGCCGCGGTGCTATTCGTCGCCGGATGCGGCGGGGAGGAAGACGACGACGAAGAGGGCGAGGACGACTAGAAGACCCGCGTCCCGGCCATCCCGGCCTGGATGCTTGTGTGGCTTCTCAGGTTGCGGAGGAACCGTTCCAGGTCGTCGGCTGCGAAGTGGATCTCCGCAGCCGGCTCCGTGTTCTTGAAGAACCCTCGCACGGGGCGCGGCTCACTCAGGCGCAGGGTGAGGTCGGTTTTGCCATTGATCGCTAGGTATACGGCGCCCTCATCTAGAGCCGTCTGTAGCCCGTCGCCGGGTTTCGGGGCTTTGCGCGCCGCGTGTTCCGCGCCGGATACCTCGGTGTAGGGGACGAATACCTCCGCGAAGAGCCCGTAGCGCAGCCGGATGCCGCTGCTCTCCAGCCGGTGCGGCAGTGTGATCAGTGAGGCGTAAAAGCCGAGGATACAGAAGACGGCGTAGACGCTCAGGACGAGGAGTGTCCATCGCAGCCAGGCCCAGGGGAGGAGGATCTCGAAGATCAAGACCTCTACCGGCGCGGTCATCAGAACCATCAACACGATGTAGCCTAACGGGGACTTCCCGTGGTAGCCGAACTCGTCTTCGGACGGCCGCACCCGGCGCAGAGCCCATCGCGCGAGGCAGGCGAAAAGCCGTGGCTCCATCACGGAGATGCGGGCCAACTTCCTCGGCATTATCAAGGCGAGCCCGTCTTCGAGAGCCGTCCAGAAGTCCAGGCCCTCGGAGCGTCTCCGCCGGTAACGACGGGATACCAGCAGTACCTCCCCGACCACCGCGACGATGAGTAGCGTCTCGATGACGACCACGATGAGGAGGGCGTCCTTCAGATCGAGCCGGCCGGACCAGATCAAACCTCCCTCTATCAGGAGGAGTACCGGCAACGCCCATTTCAAGGTCCGTTTCACCGCGCGGTTTCTTCTCTCTTGCCGGGGATGGACGCTGTATCTTCCACGGGGTTTCGTGCGCCTATTAGCTGCGTCTGAACGAGGCGTTCGTAGAGTGCATTGGTCGCCAGGAGCTCCTCGTGCGTCCCCGCAGCCTGTACCCGGCCATCGTCGAGGACGAGAATTCGGTCCGCGTCCGCGACGGTAGAGAGCCGGTGGGCGATGACCGCGACGGCGCAACGCCGGGAGACGCCGGAGATCGTGGCTTTTAGGGCGCGTTCGTTGGCGGCGTCTAGCTGGGAGGTTACCTCGTCCAGCAGTAGCAGCCGGGGTTTCGCGAGTAGCATCCGGGCCAGGGCTATCCTCTGCCGCTCGCCGCCGGAGAGTAGCACGCCGCCATCCCCGACTTCCGTGTCGAGCCCGCGCGGCAGTTTGTCCACGAGGGAGCGCAAGTTGGTGAGGCGGAGGACTTCCTCAAGCTCTTCCTCCGTCGCTTCGGGCGCCGCGTACCGGAGGTTTTGCCGGATGGTTCCCGCCAGCACCGGCGACTCCTGCTCCACGTAGGCTACCCGGCCGCGCAGGTCGTTCAGCGGCATTCTCCGCACGTCTGTTCCGTCTACCTCCACGCTCCCGGAGTCCGCCTCGTAAAAGCGCACCAGCAGGGAGAAGATGGTGGATTTTCCGGCCCCCGAGGGACCGACCAGTGCCGTAACGCCGGGACCGGGGATCTCCAGCGACACGTCTTCTAGGACGAGCCGCCCCGGCACGTAGCCGAAGCTCACCCGGTCCAGCCGAGCTACGGGGGCATTTTCGATGGAAGTGGCGTCTGCTATCTGCCCGTCCGCCGGGCGTTCGGTGGAGCCTTCGACGGGCGTCGCCAGTATCTCGTTTATGCGGCCGACGGCGGCCAATCCTTGCTGCAGCTCCGTGAAGGCCATAAAGACCATCGCGAGCGGCCCGACGAGGTAGAGCAGGTACAGGAGGAATGCGACCAGCTCTTCGAGGGCTAGTGCGCCGGAGGCCAGACGCGCGCCGCCGACGCCGAGGACGAGGATGAAAGAGCCCTGAAGGGCCACGTTCGTCGCCGGTCCCACGAGCGACTCGTAGGCCGTGGCGCGCACGCCGGCGTGGTAGGCGGCTCCGGCCTCGGCGGAAATGGCCGCTGTCTCGCGGGTCTCGGCGCGTGAGATCTTGAGGGTCCGAACCGCGCGTAGAGCGCGCTCCAGCGCTGCCCCGAGCGCTCCGAGACTCTTCTGCGCCTCTTCCGTGGCCGCCCGCACTTTCGACGCCACCAGGAGCACCCCGGCCGTGGCGGCGAGCACGCAGAAGAGGGCGACGCCCAGCAGCAGCGGATCGATGATCGCCATGAGGATCACGGCCCCGAAGAAGACCACGACGCCGACCAGCGCGCCGGTGACGCTCTGCGCGAGCGACGTCTTGAGCAGCGTAGTGTCGGTGCTTACGCGGGAGAGCAGGTCTCCGGCGCGGCGGCGGTCGTGCTCCGCCACCGGCATTCGCAAGAGCCGCGCGACGAGCGCCCGCCGCAGCCCGAATACGATGCCCTCCCCGGTCCTGCCCAGGATGTAGCCCTGGAAGCCCGAGAGCACCGCGTCGGCCGTGAAGAGCGCCGCGAGCAGCGCGGCGGGACCCGCCACGGAATCGCCGGTCCTCACGGCCCGGAGGATGGAACTTACCGCGAGCGGCTGGGCCAGCGCCGCGAGCGCGGCCAGCATCCCGAGCATCAGCGCCGCTGCTATCGCCGCACGGTGGGGGGTCGCGAAGGTGAGGAGATCCCGCACGGACGCCCGGTCTCCCACTTTTGCGTCGCCCTGTGTCACGACCGCCCGCTTTCGTCACGGGCGTGGGAATCACGGTTTTCGGTCTCATGCGCCGCCGCGAGCTGTTCGAACACCCCCATGGCCCGCCGTTGGGCCGGTGAGAAGCTCGACAACATGAGCTCCGCCATCATCTCCCCGAGCGGGCCGGCCGTCCACGGCGGCGCCTGCATCATCTCCTCCGGCAGCGGGTTTTCGAGCAGGTGGCGGAACAGCTCCTCAGCCGCGCGCTCCACCTCCGGGGAGTCCTCTGGCACGTCGGCGAGGGCGGCGAGCCGTTCGCCCAGCGGGAACATCGCCAGGTATCCTTCCGGGTCGCTCTCGAAGTAGCGGAGCATCTCGTCGCGCCCGGCTTCGTAGCCCTCGGGCCACTCGAAGGCGTCCAGGATGGCCCATACCTTTCTCTCCTGCTCCAAAAGCTGCGGGCTCACCCTCGTGAGGTGCTCTCCCAGACGCTCCTTGACCAGCGCGAAGGTCGGGGGGTCTTCGGATTCCAAGTCTTCGAGGGCGAGCAGGCCGATCAGCCGCTCCCGGCGCTCTTCGAGCCGCGAGATGTCCGATTCAACCTCGTCGAGCAACGCTTCGAGGACGCTCCTTAGCGAACTCTCGCCGTCGGGGTCGCCGAGGATCTCGCCGATTCGCCGCAGCGAGAGCCCGAGCGCCCGCAACCGCCGGATGCGCTGCAACCGCAGCAGGTCGTCCGCCGAGTAGAGCCGGTAGCCACCCTCCGAACGCGCCGGTTCCGCCAGCAGACCGAGCTTGTGGTAGTGACGAATCGCCTTCGGCGTAATCCCCACTAGCTTCGCCGTATCTCCGATCTTCAACATCTCTCTCACGGCCTACCTCCGATGTTCGTAACCGGAGTCTAAACCCTGCCCCTGGGACAGGGTCAAGCGACACTTTGTAGAGGTGTGGAGTGGGCTCTGCGGCGGAGAAGTGGTGGATCAGGCCGGGGCTTGCCCGCGCAGCTTTGACTTGATCTTCTCTTCCTCCACGATGAGGTGGCTGAGAACGTCCTGGGCGAAGCGGACGGCGTGCTCCTCGGGGAGGTTTATGCGGCGGTTTTTGATCACGGACTCTAGCTGCTTGACCGCCGCCTCGGCCATCCCGACCATTATCTCCGCTTCCCGCAGCGTCTCCTCGCGCTCGGCTTCCGACAGGTCCTCGGCGCGTGCGAGCCGCTCTTGATGCTCTTGAAGGTATTCGATGAAGTCCCTGATCCCCATGTCGCGGATTATACCGATCCGGTGCGACGGTTCAGTGGCGGGCTTCGGCCAGGATCTCGGCCGTCACCTCGGTGGCGTCGAGCTTGCGGGCTCGTTCCTCGGCCATGCGCCGGGCGCGGCCCCGCAGAAACGCCGGTATCTCCTCCAGTTCATCGAGCGCTTCGTCGCTCCAGGGCAGGCTGGTGGCGAGAACCTCGGGCTTCTCATCCGTCCGGCGCAGGACCCCCTCCAGCGCGTCGGCGAGCACGCTGGAACCGGCATAGCCCATCAGCGGGCGCTGCACGAACGAATGCGTGACGACGGGAGGACACAGCGGCAGGAAGGGGATGTTCAGCGTTTCGGCGGTCTCACGCTCCAGATGGGTACCGATGATCAGGACCGGCCGGGACTGCTCCAGCCGGTCCGCGACCTCGTCCGGGTCGTCGGTTACGAAGGCGTCCTCGGTGAAGGTGTGGGCGTGGAACAGGAAGTCGCGTTCGAGGTGCGTGAGATAGGTGCCGCAGGGCGCGACCTCCAGGCCGACCTCGCGCGCCAGAGCGTAGCCGAGGCCCAGAGTGTAGGTGAAGTCTCCGAAGATGGCGACGCGGTGGCCCTCGAAGGTCTCGGGGGTGGCGACCCGGGCGTACCACGGGAGCCGGGAGGTGTGGGAGAGCTCGCCCCAGATCACCCGCTGCACTCTCTGGGGGTCGAGGCGACACAGTTCTCCCACCGCCCGGAGTGCGGCGCCGGTGCCGGCGGACCCGATCATGGGCGGCGTTACCCGTTGTGTGCCGAACTCGTCCTGCAGGTACATCGTCGCCGACTCGCAGGTCTCGCGGTAGAGGACCAGGTTCGCCCAGGCACGCGGCAGGCGGGCGAGGTCCCGGACTCCGGCGTCCAGCGGCACGCGGGCGTTGATCCGGACCCCGATCAGGTCCAGGAGCCGTTCGGCTTCGTCGTACTCGGCGGCGGCGTTGGGCGAGAAGATCGGCGGCCCGAAGATGTTGACGGTCGGGTCCGGGCTGCGTTCGCGGCCCTTCGCGTGCGCCCGCACCAGGTCTTCGAGAGCGAGGTCGGCGGCTTCTACCTCCCGCACTATCGGCGATTCCCAGTCGCAGGCTACGAGTCCCGGTGTGAGGCCGGTCTCCGGGCTCTCAGGGAGGGCGGCGGTGGGAATCTCCTCCCCGGAGAGCAGCGCGGCTTCGGAGCGGGCGAGGATGACGCTCTCCGTCCCCGGATGCCGGCGCACGACCTGCGAGAGGTCCCGCGAGAGATCCCCCGGCGCCATGGAGTTCTCCTGTTTCAGTTTGTCGCCCCAGACGGGCGAGAGCGTTACTGGCGGGGCCTCGCCGCCACGCGACCACGCGCCGTAAAGGGCGTGGAAGTAGCCTTCGTGCGGGAGAGCCCGCAGCACGGCGTGGACGTTGGTCATGCTCGCCGCCACGCGCAGGATACCGTGGCTACCCGGTCCCTCATAGACGCCGCGCATCAGCCGCATACGGGGCTCACAGGTTTACGGAATCCAGCATTTCGGCGCGCTCGAAGGTGCGGACGAGCATCTCCAGTATGCGCCGGGCGCCCTCGTAGCCGTGCGGACCGGCGGCGAGGAAGTCGCGGGCGCAGCGGCAGACGTGGCCGTGGGCGACTAGCGGCGCGTAGAGGCCGGGGGATGTGATCACCACGTCCGGGCGCGTTTCGTCGGCGCGGTGGATCTGACCCTGCCAGTCCGGGTACTGGACGATGTCCACGTCCGCGCCCATCGCCTGGATCTCGGAGGCCAACCCCCGCCGGTCGAGCCTCGGCGCCCCGACCTCCAGCACCACCGCCCCGGCGTCAGCCAGAAAACGGGCGAGCGGTATCTCGTAGCCGGTGTCGCCGGCGAAGAAGATCCTCTTCCCCCGCACCCGGTTGCGAAGGTGCTCCATCTCCTCCCACGCCTCCCGCGCCCGGCCCAACTCGTTCGCCGTCATCCCCACAGCCGCCGACACGTCCTGAATGAACCGTGCCGTTCCGTCCACCCCTATGGGTGTGAGTGTCCGCACCACCGTTGCCCCACGCTCCTCCGCCGCGCGCGATGTATCCGTCAGGTGCGGGTCGGTGAGGGCGATGACGGTACCCTCGCCGATGGCTGGCAGGGTGGCCGCGTCCGGGCCGGGTACGCTCCCCGCGACCTCGACCCCGGCGCGTTCCAGTTCTTCCGCCAACTCGTCGCCGGAGGAGCCCAGCAAGACTACCGCCTTGCCCCGTCCGGCGTGGGTCTCTTCCCGGCCGCGGCCGAGAAAGTTTCCGAGCAGTCCGCTACGTTTGGGTGTGGGAGCCGTCAGCTCCAGATTCTCGGAGGTGCCGGTGGGACAGAGGTTAACCAGGGTCGCCAGGGCGCGATCTTCGAGGTCGGTTACGAGGGAGCCGGGGGAGTCGCCGGAGGGATCTAGGGAGACAGCCGCCGCCGGAATGTCCAGCCGCCGCGCCACCAGCCGGGCCTCGAACTCCGCGTCCACGCCGAGAAGTTCGGCGGAGCGGCCGGCGACGAGCAGCATCATCCGGGCGCCGCTGATGCCGGCCGCCTCGGCGATGAGGCGCGATGCGATACGGCCACCCTCCGGGGGTTCGGCCGGGTCGAGAACCACGAAAACTACCCGCGGGCTGCGGCGGATGGCCGGGGAGCGGTCCGGAATGGCGGCGTCGAGGGATTGGGCCAGAAAGGCTTCGGCGCGGGTCCCGATCACGGCTATGACGGCGCCGGGCAGTTTCTCCGCCAGCCCGCTCAAGGCGTGAAGCGGCGACAGAGTGTCCGCTACCCCTGACTCGTTCAGGATCGTCAAAAGTCCTCCTGAGACTCCTCCCGAGGTCTTACCCTCGCCGCAGTCGAGCTACCCTTTCGGACCGCCGCCTTTCTCTATACCGACAGCTTACTAGTTTAAGGCGTTCAGGGTGTCGAGCGCCAGCGCCATCATGTTGTCCACGGCATCCTTGAGGGCGGAATCTTCGATCCGCACCACCGCTTCCCGGCCGATAGTATCCGAGACTGTGAGCAGGCAACCGGCCTTTACGCCGTGCATGGCAGCTATCGTGAAGATCGCCGCCGCTTCCATCTCTACCGCGAGAACCCCCAGGTTGCTCCACATCTGGGCCGGATCTTCCTCCGGGTCGTAGAACAGGTCCGAGCTTACGATGGGACCCATGAAGGTACGACGGCCGGCGCTTTCGGCGGCGTGGTGGGCAGCGTGGACGAGATCGAAGTGGGCCGCCGGAGCGTAGGGGACGCCCTGGGTGATGGAGGAGACCGTGCCGTCCTGCGGTGTTGCGGCGGTAGCCACGATCAAATCACCCAGTTGCAGGTCCTGATGGTATCCGCCGCACGTCCCGACCCGCAGTAGGTTCTTTACTCCTAGCTGGATCAACTCTTCCGTCACGATGGAGGCACTGGGAGAACCCATCCCCGTCGTCTGTACCGAGACCGGCTCTCCCTTGTAGGTCCCGGTGTAGCCGAGCATCCCGCGCTCCTCGGTCACGAGCCGCGCGTCGTCGAAGAAGTTCTCCGCGATGTACTTGGCCCGCCTGGGATCTCCCGGTAACAGCACGCTCTCCGCGAAATCTCCCGGCTCGGCTCGCACATGGACTGGGCTCATAGGTCGCTCCCTTTGGTAATTATTGGCTCTCTACAAGCTGTCAAGGATAGCAGGGGGCGGCTCCACGGGCCCGGCCGAGAGATCCAGAGCTTCCAACACGAGCCGCTCCGCCAGCTCTGTTTGGCGGACGCCGTAGAGCCGGGCCACGGGTTGTCCTTCCTCCACCTCGTCCCCGATCTTGACCAGAACCTCCACCCCGGCCCCAAAGTCTATGGCGTCGCCCTTCTTCTCTCGTCCCGCTCCCAGAGCCAGCGCCGCGCGCCCCACGCTAAGAGCGCCGAACCGCGCCACGTACCCGCCTCCAGGCGCCGCGACCTCCCGAACTTCGCCGGAGACGGGCAGGTCGTCCAGAGCGTCCGCGTCACCGCCCTGAGCGCGGACGAACTCGCGCAGCTTCTCGTAGGCGGCGCCGGAGGAGAGGGACTCCTCGACGGCCCGTTCCGGCTCCGGGATGTCTTTCAGTTCCAGGAGGCGGACGGCGACGAGCCGGGCTTCGTGCGCGAGGTCTTCGGGGACGTGTTCGCCCTTCAGGAAGCGGACGCTCTCGCGGACTTCGAGGGCGTTGCCGATGGCGGCCCCGAGCGGGTTGTCCATGGCAGTGATCAGGGCCGAGGCCCGGATGCCGAGCGATTCGCTCAGGCGCACCAGGAGTTCGGCAAGTTCTCGGGCGTCTTCGGGGGTCTTCATGAAAGCGCCGGAGCCGCACTTCACGTCGTAGAGCAGATGTCCCGCGCCGGTGGCGGCCTTTTTGGAGACGATGGAGGAGCCGATGAGGGGGAGGGAGTCAACCGTGCCGGTTGTGTCGCGCAGGGCGTAGATCTCCTTGTCCGCCGGCGCGAGATCCCCGGCCTCGATTATCGCGAGCCCGACTTCTTCGACCTGACGCTCGAACGCCTGACGAGAGAGGTTCACCGAGAAACCGGGGATGGACTCCAGTTTGTCTATCGTGCCGCCGGTGGTTCCGAGCCCGCGCCCGGAGAGCTTCGCGACGGGAGCCCCGCAGGCGGCGACTATCGGGAGGGAGGTCAGTGAGATTTTGTCACCAACCCCGCCCGTCGAGTGCTTGTCCACACAATCCGGGAACGTGTAAGTATCCCCCGACTCCGCCATCGCGCGCGTGAGCGCCAGCGTCTCCTCGTACTCCATCCCCTGTATGAAGGTTGCCATGAGCAGCGCGGACATCTGGTAATCTGGCACGTCCCCGGAGGTGAAGCCCGCGACGACCTCCCGGATTATGCCTTCCGAGAGCGCTCCACCGGATTTCTTTATCTCTATGGCGTCGAGTATTGAATTCCCAAAGAACAAAACTTCGCTCCCTCTACGAGCGTACCTACGACCTCCAAAGTTCCGTCCATCTTAACGGAGGCCCATAGCCCGAGCATATGCTAGATCTGATGACGCTCTTCGGACGAGAGCTCGTTCAGCGCCTCGGGCGTCATCCGGGTGCACCCTGTACAGTCCAGGGAGATAGTGAGAGGTTCGCGGCTTTCCGTGGAGAAGGAGAGGGTGCGAGGACTGTCCTTCCCTTCGACCAGGGACTTCTCGCGTGCGATCTTCGAGAGATCCGGCCCCGTAGCCTACAGAGGTCTCGGCATCCTGAAGCACACCCTCGTCCCTTCGCCGGGCACGCTCTCCACCTCCAGCGTGCCGCCCAGGGAGGCCGCCCTCTCCCGCATCGAGGACCGCCCCAGGCCGCCGCTGGCCGTTGCCGGCTCGAAACCCCTACCGTCGTCGGCGACCACGGCTCGGACCTCTGTCGCGTCGGCTTCCAGCAACACGGTGATGCGGTCGGCTTCCGAGTGGCGCCGGGCGTTGGTGAGCGCCTCCTGTAGAATGCGCAAAAGTTCCCTGCACGTGGCGTCGGGCAACTTATCTGGGAAGCCCTCGCCGACTGCGATCTCCGTCTCTATGTCCGGGGCCATCCGGCGGGTGGCTTGCAGCGTCTCCTCGACGGCCTCGGCGAAGCGGAGTCCCCGAGCGTCGGTAGGATGGAGGTCGTGGATGGCCTCCCGCAGACCCCGCACCGACCTACGAAGGGCCTCTACCGTACCTTCGGGGCTCAGGCTCGCCGCCTCCTTAGGCAGGACGCGGGCGATCTCCAACTCCTGCACGACGTAGACGAGGTCCTGGAGCACCATGTCGTGCAGCTCGCGGGCTATGCGGTTGCGCTCGGACTCTTTTACCTCGTGCAGTCTCTCTTCGGCGCGTCCACGCTCGATGGCGGCGGCCAGCACGTTGGCGACGGCCCGGAGAAAGCTGATATCGTCCTCGGTAAAGGACCTGCGCTCCCCGGTATGCGCACCCAGGACGCCGAAAGGGCGCTCCCTCCCGCGTATCACGGCGCTCATGCCGCTCACCACCCCGTGCTCACGCAGGAGCGGCGGGCCGGAGAAGCGCTCCTCGGTACGCAAGTCCTCGACGACCACGGGAGTATCGGAGAGTAGCGTGTAGCCGGCCTGGGACTGACGGCTCGCGCTCACCGCCGCACGCCCCACGAGGCCCTCTTGCCAACCCACGCCCGCCCGCAACAACAGCGCATTTTCTTCTGGAAGCAGCTCCAGGACCTTGCAGTACTCGACCCCGAGCGTCTCCGCGACGACGGAGACCGCCTCGTCCATGAGCGTGGCCAGATTCGCGGTCAGCGCGCGGCGTCCGAGGTCGGCGACCGCCCGCTGCTGGCGCGCGTGGGTCTCGAGGTCTTCTTCCGCCGTCTTGCGTTCGGTGATGTCTTCCACCATCCCGATGACGACCTGCGGGTTGTTGTCGGAGCCCCGGACCAGGTACACGCTCAAGCGTCCCCAGACCAGATGACCATCCTTGTGGATGTAACGTTTCTCCATCTGGTAGGCGTGGCGCTCACCGGCGACCAGCTCCTCGAACAGCTCCATATCCGCGTCTATGTCCTCGGGATGCGTTATCTCGGTAATGGATTTGCTTCGGAGTTCCGCCTCGCTGAAGCCGAGAAACCTCTGCAAAGCGAGGTTGCTTTGCACGATGGACCCTCCGAGGTCCACGACGGTCACGCCGATGCCTGCCCCCTCGAAGATGGCCCGGAACCGGGTCTCGCTCTCCTGGATTCTCGCCAGCGCGGCCGTGCGTTGCTCCAGCAGGGCTTGTTTGGCCTCGAACTCCCTAGTGTGACTCATGGCGGCGGCGATCAGACCGGCCATGAGACGCAGGGTATCCACGTCCCCATCGTCGAAGGTGCGCACCCTCGCCGAGACCACCTTCAAAACCCCGACGATCCGCCCAGCGTGACGCAAGGGCACGACTATCATGGACCTCGCCCCGATCCGTCGGCAGGCTTCGCGGTCCACCCGGGGATCGTCTTCCGTATCGTCGCAGCGCAGGATCTCGCCGCTGCGAACGCATCGCCCGGAGAGACTGGCCTCGATCTTGAGCCGCAACCCGACATGAGGCGCCGTCGTCCCGCTTGTGGCGCGGTAGACCATCTCCTCACCCTCCGCCAGTTCGACGGCCGCCCCGTCGGCGCTAGTGAGTCTCTGCATGCGCCCGGCGACGAGGTCCATAACCGCCGCGAGGTCCGGCTGGGCAACGGCGATCTCTTGCTGGGTCGCTATCACGGAGGCGAGTCGCTTGGCGTGTTCACGCAAGCCCTCCTGTAGCCCCTCGCGCTCCTCTTCGGTCTTCTTGCGCTCCGTTATGACTCGCCA
>CALMWA010000044.1 GCA_937873125.1 uncultured Actinomycetes bacterium
TGTGGTATCGCCACCAGCGGGTAGACCATCTTTATCTCGGAGAGGTCCAGGCCAGGTGACACCTCACCAAACGGCGCTATGCGCCGCGTGAAGTCCGTGACGATATGGTGGCCCAACGGTGTATCGAGTCGGTCGCCGTAATCCTCGACGGTGTTCTCGGGATCGAACTGATTGCCGTGCTCGCAGTAGATGATCCGCTGCTTGCCTTGCAGCTTCATGCAGGCCAGGTAAAAGAAAGCAAATTCGTCCACCAGCCCTCGCTCCCGCAGGGTCTCCTGTATCTTCGGGTTCCAAAAGGATTCCGCGTCGTGGTTGCCGGGCAGGTAGATCACCCGCTTCCCATCGCCGCTCTTGAACCGCTTGAGCGCCTCGAACATCTCTCCGTACTCCGGACGCGCGATCGTCAGGGATGCACGGTCCTCCCCCTCGGGCACGGAGCCTATCTGAAGAAAGTCGAAGAAGTCCCCTGCCAGGATCAACTCCACCGGACCGTCGCGTTCGCCCAACTCCGTGAAGAGCGCTTTTAATTCCTCGGGCGACTCGAACCCGTCGCAACCCGGATCCCCCCCGATATGCGAGTCCGACACGAACACTATCAGCGTATCTTCCCGCAACTCCAGCATCTACCGGCAGTATATACAACTGGTTCATGCCGAGTGGACGGAGCCGCATCATAAAGCGCGAACCGACCGTACTTCAGATTCCAGCCTGCCACCCCGCCGGAAGAGTCGTTCTCCGCCTGTTCGAAATCCCGCGGTCTTTGTTCGGTGAGGGATTATACGTTAGGTATCGGTGCTCGCTGTTTCCCCGGATGGGTTTCCCCATCCCAGGAAGGTGGTCTTCCGATCGTCTTTGCTGCCCAAGTCTACGATCCTGAAGAGCCTGGTGGGCGTAGGGTTCTTGATCATGACCATGTTGCCCCTGGTGTCGTAGACTTGTATAGCAACGCACAGGTACTCTCCGGGCCTGTGTCCGTCCGCGACTTTCAGCGTTGTTTCGACCGTGGCCTCTACCTCGCCTCTACCGTTACCCCGCAATTCCAGCGTATCTTCGGGGTCGAGGCCTCTGGGACCTATGCCGCCGGGGCGGCGCATGCGCCGGAATATGACCCTGACGTGAGCCACTCCGTCCGCGTCCTTCAACGAGACGGGGACCTTTATTACGTCGTCTATCGAGTAAGTATCGAGTTCGGCCGGATCGGAAGACATCGGCACCTCCTGTGTTCGAGCTACTGGACAACCGCGAGATGCGGTTGATAAGCAGAGCTTAATGATCTCTTGCTCTCCTTGTCAACCGCGCCTCGTTGACCCGCCCGGCGAACGCCGCGGTTCTGGTTTTACGGAGGAGCGCGGCGTTCGTGCAGAACCGTTATCCGCGCATATCGTCCAGGATGTCCCGTATCTTGGTATCGTAAGCCGGGTCCGTAGCCCACACTCCGCCTCCAAGCTGGCTCACTCTCCTCACCCACCATCCGCGGCTCTTCTGCGCGGCGCGGGCATCATAGTAGCGGTCGTGCGGTGTGCCGATAGGCTGCTTGCCGGTATAGGCTGCCATGTGGTTCACGTGCATCCTGACGCCTGCGGAAGCGGTAGCCGGACGCTCGAAATCTCTGGGCTCATCACCTACGATGCCGCCCTTTTTGATGCCGGCCATGTTCCAGGGCCGGGAGTCGCCGGTGTAACGGCCATTGCCGGTCTCGAGGATAGCCTGGGCGACGAGTACGTCCGGCGCAATGCCTCGCTTCGGGGCTACCTTGTAGTAGATGGGGATAGTCTGCATTATGTAGCGCGAGCATCCCACAGAACGAGCGTACCTCTCCGCCGCCCTCTGGCTGTAAAGGGGAGCGCCGAGAATACTGTCGGGTTTGCGGGCGACCGTCGCCGCGGACGCCGGGTCGGGCGGCGCCTGGACTTGCCAGGCCAGTCCCGAAGCGAGGAATACCGCCAACAAGATCCAAACAAAGCGCCGCATTTATCCCCCCAATACATCAAAACAGCCGTCTTCGGCGGCATCTCCAGTTGCCTACACGATATCATCGGACGCCGGGCGGGGAAACTTTAGCTCTTATCCGGGTTCTTGTACGGGTCGTGACGGGCGTACTCTTTCAGAGCGCTGGCGAGCATCGCGCGCTCCTCGTCTATGTAGTGTTCGATGGCTCGCTTGAATGCGGGGTGTTGTATCTCGTGCGCGCTGTAGGTCAGGGTGGGGAGGAAGCCGCGAGCGAGCTTGTGTTCGCCCTGCGCGCCGGCCTCGAAGAGCGTCATCCCCCGCGCGATGGCGAACTCGATGGCCTGGTAGTAGCAGAGCTCGAAGTGCAGGTTGCGCCGGCCGGCGCCGTTCTCGGCGCCCCAGTAGCGTCCGTACAACGTCCGGCCCTTGAAGAAGTTGAGCGCGCCGGCGACCGGATGGCGCGTTAGCGCATCGCGCGCGAGGATGAGTAGGATGCGGTCGCCCATCGTCCTGAACACTTCGCTGAAGAACGCTTCGTTCAGGTACGGGACACCCCACTTCCCGTCCAGCGTGGCGAGGTAGAACCGGTACATCAGGGCTGCGTGCTGCGGGAGGAGGGCTTCGCCCGTGAGGTGCTCGATCTCCAGCCCCTCGCCTGCGAGTTGGCGGCGCTCGCGCGCGACCTGACGGCGGCGCTTGCCCTCCAGGGCGCTCAGGTAATCCGAAAAATCGCCGTAGCCCCGGTTGCACCAGTGGAATTGCATGGAGTGTCGGATCTTGAACCCGCGTTTGGAGAATTCCTCCAGCTCCCACTCGGGTACGAAGAGCGCGTGTGACGAGCTGACGCCCGCCTCCTCGCCGAGCGCCCCGATTGCGTCGAACAAGGCTTGTGTCACCGCCGCGCGGTCTTCGCCGCCCAACTCGGGCCTTAGGAGGAGTTTCGGCCCGTTGGCGGGCGTGAATGGAACGGCGGAGACGAGCTTGGGGTAGTACGGAAACCCGTGTTCCTGGTATGCGCGCGCCCACTCCCAGTCGAAGATGTATTCACCGTAAGAGTCCGTCTTCAGGTAGAGGCACAGCGCGCCCAGAGCACGTCCTTCATCCTCACAGACCAGGTAGACCGGCGACCACCCACTACCAACGCCCACGCTGCGCGAGCGTTCGAGCGCCCGCAGGAACTCCCGGTCGAAGAACGGAAAGTCCGGCGGCTCCAGCGTACGCCAGGCCGCCTCGTTCACGTCCTCGATGCTGAAGAGCCGCTCGACCCGCATCAATCCGGCGTGAGGTTGGTTGGGGTCTCCATCACGCTCCTGGCCGAAAGAGAGAACGACCGACTTCTCGAAACCGTGGGCAACATGGCGATTATTTTAACCCGCGCTCGTCCCAAAACGTCAAAGATTAAGACACGCCCCGATCACGGGTTCTTTTCGGTATGGGCGTCTAGTGCGTTGCAGGATGCTCTGTCATAAACTGCTCCCGTGCTTTGCGGAGAAAAGATCGCCGGCCCGTTGTCCCTCTATATAGGGGAGGAATGCCGGTGAGCGAGGGTACGGGGCGGGACGTGCATTCCGCCGCGCTCGCGTTGATGATTCGGACGCTCGACGAGCCCGGTGTGCTGCACGAGCTTACGCGCGTGATCCTCGAACACCGGGCCAACATCACTTACGTGGACATCGCCGAGCGCCGGAGGGACGGGTCCACGGTCTACTTCGAGCTCGAAGACGTGGCGGACGAGGCTGTGGGTGTACTGATCGGTGACCTTACGACGCTGCCGATAGTCGAGTCGGTCGAGCGGGCGCCGTCCTTCGCCAGGATATACGGCAAGCGGATCATCGTCGTCGGTGGCGGCGCCCAGGTGGGTCAGGTGGTGATAGGCGCCGTAGCCGAGGCCGACCGCCACAATATCCGCGGCGAGAGGATCTCCATAGACACGATCCCGCTGGTCGGCGAAGAGAACCTGGCCGCCGCGGCGCGGGCCGTCGCCCGCCTCCCGCGGGCGGTGGCGCTGGTCCTGGCCGGCTCCCTAATGGGCGGCGAAGTCGCGCGGGCAGTCTACGAAATCCGCGAGAAAGGCATTATCGTGCTCTCGCTCAACATGCCCGGCAGCGTCCCCGAAGCCGCCGACCTCGTGGTGACCGACCCGGTCCAGTGCGGCGTAATGGCCGTCATGGCCGTCTCCGACTCTGCCCGCTTCGACATCCGCCGCCAGCGCGGCCGGCGTTACTAACACCCGGCAAAATTCCTTCTAGCCTTGCCACTGAGAGTAGTATTGTGAACGCGGGGATGTGCCGTAGTGCGGTCGTCAACGGCTGGGTCGAGGGTGTCAATCCCGCCACCGGGCAGGATTTCCGCTCCTGCATAGCTTCTTGCCGGGCGGGCCGAGACCGATTCCTCGAGTTGGACCTCGTCCGGGTGGAGCCCGAGGCGTGCTTCAAGGAGCTTCGGGGCTCCAGCGCCGCCCGCTTCGCCTCGCTCAAGCCGGTCGCCCCGATCCTGAGGATCGAGCGGGAAGATCCGAGGTTCATCGAGGCCCGCGAGGTACTCGACGAGCTTGAGGCGGGGAGCAACTTGATCACCATGGACTGGCAGGACTTCGAGATGCTGGTGCGCGACCTCTTCGAGAAGGTCTTCGCTGACGAGGAGGGCATCGAGGTAAATGTGACGCGCGCCAGCCGCGACGAGGGCGTCGGACGCCGTGATCATAAACCCGGAGCCCCTCAAAGGGGGCAAGCGGATCGTTCAGGCCAAGAGGTACCGTAAAGCTGTGCCGGCCGCCGCTGTGCGCGAACTCTACGGCGCAATGCAGAGCGAGCGCGCCGGCAGGGGCATCCTCGTGACGACAAGCCACTACGGAAAAGGCGCCCAAGAATTTGCCAGGGGCAAGGAGATCACTCTGATCGACGGTGCCGTGCTGCTCCACTTGATGCAAAATCACGGTCATAAGGTGCGCATAGACCCGTCCGAGACCTGAAAATACAGAGATAAGGGTCGTTCTGGCGACCGACATGGCCTTGCTACCGGCGGACGAGGAGGCCGTGAGACTAGAACGCTGAGGTGTCCGGGCTCAAGTAGTCCCGCGCGTTCTCATGACTTCTTCGCCGGATCTTTGCTGTCCTCGGAGAGCTCCGCTCGGTAGAATGTCCTGAACTCGAGCAGGTCCGCGAATTCCCATTCGGGAATCGTCTGCCCGTAGGCGTAGGCCAGCCCGAAGTCCGTCCACTCCGTGTCGGAGAAGTCCAGTATGGCGTCCGCGTAGGTCGGGATCTCCCGCGGACACGCCGTGAGCCCGCGCATCCAGTCCGAGACGCTCCTCTGCCCGACATCCCGTTGTTTGCCGGGGCGGCCCACCTTAAACCCCCGCCGCACACACTCGACGGCGAAGCTACTCTGATTGTAGCCCCTCGACTCAATTAATCGGTCGAAGAAGCGCCCAAAAAATGTGTACCCGCCGTTAGCCAGACCCGACTCCCAACGATGGGTTTTCCCGTACGAGAGCATACTCGCGCGGCGGTATGCCCTCAAGGCTCCGAGCAAGCCCGAACCGCATTTCGTCATCGTCACGCTGGCAGTATACCGAATTGTTCGGTAATGCGCAGCGATGATGTACCGAAAAGCTCGGTGAAAGGGGGTTGATGCTCGTGGGGGCTCTATTATTGATCGCTTTGTCGAGCCGAGGTGGAATACTGCGGTGTGGTTCGGGAGATGCTGGTAGGTGAGCAGCCTGCCTGGAGCGGAAAGAAGGTTCTCTGTGTCGGGCGCGGGAGGCGGTGCTTCGCCTGCGGTGGCCGGGGCAGCTTGCACCCGGCGGGACGGCGCGTCGGGATGACGCTTGTCGCAAGCCGCTGTCCCGTGTGCGGGGGGTGTGGACGGGCCAGGATCGTGGGTGTGGACGAAGCATACCCGTGGATAGCCGTGTAGTAGCTGACATCGAACGCCCCTTATGGATACTCATACTCCGCATGTGTAAATTGGACATCACCCAAGGATAAGGCAGCACCACCATAGGCTCGCTTTCTTAGACGACTCTCTCCCATGGGTGCGAGTCTTCGGAGCGGTAATTCTCGTGTCGACTACCTCTCCGTAGTCGTACGGGTCATTGATGCACCTCTGTCTTGCGGCTGTCCTTCTGTCCGGGTTGGCTGCCATTGTCCGCCGTGTTCCGCGGGTTGCGGTGGTGGCGCCGGTAGAGGTAGACGGTCGTCAGCAGCGCAACACTTATGGCCACCGCCACGAAGGACACGTTACGAGTCAATTCGCTGGCCCATTCTTCGGCGGCGAAAGCGATGTCGGTCGCGCCATTAGACTCGTAGAGGCCGGTAAGCGCCGAGGTCCCCTCGTAGACGATAAAGACTACTCCTAGAAGGACGAACATGATGCCGGAGACGAGGCCGGTCGTGTGGAAGCGAAGACCGCCGAGGCTGATCTCGCGTCCCCGGAGCCAGCGGCGGCGTCCCAGATCGAAGCGTTCCCACAAGAGTGCCATCAGGAAAAGCGGCAGGGCCATGCCGAGAGCGTAGACTGCGAGAAGGCTCGCTCCCCGCCATGCTCCGCCCGATGCCGCTGCGACGGTCAATATGGCTCCGAGGATGGGACCGGAACAGAACCCTGCGAATCCGTAGACCGCCCCGAGGGCGAAGACCGCTCCAGCGGAGTCTCTTCGTATCCGGCCTCGCAGCCGCTCCAGTGGTCCGATAGTGAAACCGCGACCGAAGACCTGGAGCACCCCGAAGAAGATCAGGAGCAGACCTGAGAGCGTTATAAGGGTGTTTCTTTGCCCGTAGAAGAGCGTGCTGACCGCCGAGATGCCCATCCCGAGCGGAACCAGGGTCGCCGCGAGCCCCAGATAGAATATACTTGTCTTCTTTATAAGCTCTCCGCTACCCCCGAAGGAGTAGGCGAAGAACGCCGGCAACAGCAGGGCGCTGCACGGAGAGAGTAGCGAGAGTACCCCACCGAGGAAAGAGGCCAGGTAGGAAGCTTCAACCATCCTCCGCCTCCTCGGCGGCCTTCTCTATCGCCTTCTCGAAGACCTCAGCCGGCTGCGCTCCGACCAGAGCCTCGCCGTTGATAAAGAAGGTCGGCGTTCCCGTAACGCCCCTGCCCTGTCCCTCTTGGAAGTCTTCGTTGACCGCTGCTTCGTACTTGCCGCTGTTTATGTCCGCCTCGAACTTCTCCATGTCCAGCCCGGCCTCGCGGGCGAACTTTCCAAGGTTTTCGTCGGAGAAGGCTCCGCTGTTCATGGACTTCTGATTGTTGTATAGGATCTCGTGATACTCCCAGAACTTGCCCTGCTCCTGGGCCGCGCGGGCGGCAAGTGCGGCGTTCACGGACTCCTGGCCGAAGTAGGGGAAGTCGCGCCACCCTATCCTGAGCGTTCCGTTCTTGACGTACTTCTCGATCAACTCCGGCTCCGTCTCACGGGCGAACTTGCCACAGAAAGGGCACTAGAAGTCCGAGTACTCGATCATGACTACCGGCGCGTCCGCATCGCCGAGGGCGGGGTGTTTTACGTTTGGGTCAGCAGCTCCTGATCCCTCGCCAGAAGGCTGTCCGGCGGATTGTCCCGAGGGGCCGGAGCCCGTACCGCCCATCCCGACTAGGTACACGACAGCACCCGCCAGCATCACCATCAACCCTAGCCCCACCAGCAGCGTCCACAGGCGCTTCGCGCCGCCGGTCTTTGGCGCCTCGGTCTTCTCCTGTTCCACGGTCTTGGTGTCTTCGGACATCGTTTTTCCTCCTCGGTGCGTCTGTGTGTTGGCCAGTCGGGATTCGCTATTCATCATTCTTTCTCATACGGGTCGAGTTCCTTGTAGGTGACCCGGCGAAAGACCCCGTCATAGAGCACCTCTTCGTTCCGGGTTACGGTCTTGTAGACGACCCAGCGGGTGGTCGGTTTGCCCTCCGGGTCCTCGCCTTCATAGACTTTCTCGGAGGTCATCTCGACCTCCTTGCCGGTTGGCCGGCCGTAGATCCTGGCGCGGTTGTAGCCATCCTCATCCTGCCACTGCTCGACCAGTACGTAGCCGTCGGTGTTGTTCTCGAACCTGAGGTCCAGAGCGCCAAACCACACCGTAGTGTCGAAGCCGGGCCGGATGTAGGGCAACTCGGCATAGTGCGGGTTGGCCTCCACGATCTCCAGTCCCGCCAGGTTGGCCGTCATGTAGAGGGTGGATGAGACTTGCGAGAGCCCGCCGCCCTCGGCGTACTCGACCCCACCGTTCTCTATGACCTTGGCGTCCTCGTAATTGAGCGGCTCGGTTACCGCGTTGTAGGAGAAGACTTCTCCGGGAGCAACCACGCTGCCGCTTATTGCCTCGGACGCTCGCGCCATATTGGTCCTGCGGCCGGGATCGGTATCCCATGTGTAGTCCGTCGCGTACTCGCCGAGTACGGCCGTCGGCTTTAGCCGCTCGGCCTCGGCGGTGGTGAGGTCTGGTTTATCTCGTACGACCGGCACTTCGTACTCGCGCCGCCCCTCGAAGAGGCCCTTCTCCAGCGCGACGAAGAGTTTCTGCTCCTCGATCTTTCTTCCGACCCGACCCTCGGTCACGTTAACCATGCCGCCTTCCAACACGAATCCCGCCTCGACCGGCTCCTGCTCCAGCGCGCCGTACACGTTCGAGAGGCTTGCCTGGAGCCGATCCCGGTCCACGCCGACCCGGATACCGCCCGCCGAGGGCGACACGCTCAGGACTCGTCCGACCTCTTCCGGCGATAGTATCCACTTCTGTTCTCCGGCTGTAAGGGTCACGGGCCCTGACAACGCCTGGCGGACCTTACTGACGGCCTGTTCAGCCTCCTGAGTCGGGATCTCCGGCTCAATAGTCCTACCGACCAGTTCTGCTTCACCATCGAGAGCCTCGACCGCCTCGCCCACGTTTTGCGCGGTAGCCTCCGCGTCGAGCCGATAGCCCTTCCGTGCTTCTAATACCTCCGCATTTCCCTCTTCTATCGAGACGGAGGCGTTAGTGGACTCCTTGTCTACCTGCGAGGAGAGTTGTTTCATTGCCTCCCGCACGACCTCAGGCCGGTAGTCGACTTCGGGCCGCACCCGTACCCCGATCGTAGCGGCGTCGACGCGGTCCGCTAGGCGCTCCAGGATGTTCCCCTGACGGCCCACTTGGTAGGCGCTCTCCACGGTAGCGGCGGCGTCGAATTGTAACGCTATCTCCTCGGAATCGACCGTTAGGTCTCGGCCGTCGCCCCTGACCAGGATTTTCTTGAGTACTCGCGAGGAGCGTTCGTTCAAAATCGCTTCTACTTCGTCACGAGATGCTCCGCCGACGGACACGGACCCGACTTCGACTCCCTCATATACCTGTCCCTGATTCGCCCAGGCGTCCGTAGCCACGAGAATGGAGACGACGGCGCAGAGCAAGATCACAATCTCCACGAACCTGTGTTCCCGCGCTCCGCGCGCCTTCCCTCGTCCTCTATCGCCAGAGAGTCGAACCCGGCGTCCGAGCTCGGTGACGGCGCCTGTCTTCAATTGTTTGGATCTCACTCAATTTCCCCTCTACGCCTAACAAGTGCTGTTGCTCCGAACTCGCATGCCTGAAAGAACGCCTTTCGCATAAGGCCGCGACGCGGTGACGCCACGCTTCGGTCAATGGCTGACGGCCCGGACCAGAGTACAAGCTATAGCGCCCGGATAAGGAGGAAACTCAGATTCGAAATACTTGAAGCAGGGGCCGCAGAGGGATCACCAGCGGCGCCGACGCACCACGGAAAATGATCTCCGAGGAGTGCAGGCCCAAATACAACGGCACCCATTTGATGTCCGGTAAGGGCGCGCGAACCCTGCCGGCTCCCGTGGCTAACAACACCGCCGCCGTCGCCGCGCACAGTCCGACGCCAGCCTTCACCAACGAGTCCCCGGAAGAATCACCGTGTTCAGCCAGGTAAAGCGCCCCGCCGAGGACGACAAAGGCCATCCACACTACCACCAGCAACGGCAGAAGTCTGAACGCGATGTTTCGTATCAAGTACATATCCCACTTATGATACACAAGACTATCCAATCCTAACCAGCAAGCCCGGATGCCGGGAATCCTCTCGCCATTTCGCTAGGTTGTGATCTATTTGCCTGCATGATAATACAGCAATTCGATATTAAACGATTTGAGAGGAGAAGTAGATGCAGGACATAACGAAGATCGCGCCGGACATGCCCAACAGCGGGAACGTGCTGGAGGGCGTGAGCACCGCCGCGCAGCCGAGGAAGGAGGACCTTCAGAAGCTGGGTGAGGCAGGGTACAAGACGGTGTTGGATCTCCGTACGCCGGCCGAGGATCGGGGGTTCGACGAGCCGGATGCGGTCCGCCGCGCCGGGATGGAGTACGTGAACCTGCCCGTATCTCCCGACGCCCTGGACGACGACACTTTCGACCGTTTCCGCGAATTTATAAAGGAGCCGGACAACCGACCGGTTCTCGTCCACTGTTCGAGCGCGACCCGTGTGGGCGCTCTGCTCCTGCCACATCTGATCTTGGACGAGGGTAGTACGCGCGAGGAGGCTGTAGACCTCACGTCAAAGGTTGGGCTCGCGAACGAAGAGCTGCGCCGAAGGGCTCTGAGGTACGTGGACGAGAGACAATAGCAGCGAGAAAGCCGTCGTAGGTTCGCAGGCGGGCGGCCACGTGGCGGACTCATCCCGAGCCTTATCGCGTTTGGCGTGAATGACATCGGGATTTCCGTGATTGCGGTTGTGAGCGTCCACTTTACTATTCTGACCGGTTGATAGGACAATGCCGCATGTGATGATCCAGGATATGGTGGAGAAGCGCTCACATAAGGTGTTGTGAGATTGTGGCGCTTAGCGCCACTTTGTGCGTATAAGGCATGGCGTTGTGATCTGGGTGGATTCGCCTGAGGACAATGGAAACTCGTCGAGCCCTGAGTCATACAGAGTTGGTAGTAGAGATCAATCCACGAAAGGACAGTCCAAAGCGTGTGTTCCAATAGTAGATCGTTTGCGCGGAATTGGCTCAAGCTTGACGAAAGGCGGTATCCATGAGGACGTTGGCGATTTTTCGTGGTAGGGGACCTTGGCCGTACCTGGCGGCTGTCCTGGCGGGGGTGATGTGGTTGCTTGCCTCCGGAGTTCCGACTGGCATCATCGAGACGCCGTTCTACGTGCGGATGACGCCCGTGGAGTGGTGGAACTACCCATTCTGGATCGTGAACGCGGGGCTGGTCGGGCTGCTGGCGGCCACCTACGCGCCCATCCCGCGAGAGTCAGATGCGTCGGGTGGGCGGGCGTTCGGTGGTGGGCTGGGAGGAGGTCTGCTCACGGTCTTCGCGATAGGGTGTCCGGTGTGCAACAAGCTCGTGGTGCTGGCGCTCGGCTTCGGCGGCGCGATGACGTACTTCGCCCCGGTACAGCCTTTCCTGGGCTTCATCTCGACGGGGCTCCTGCTCTACGGGCTGCGCTTCCGGCTCGCGAGCGAGGGATCCTGCCGGCTCGGGGCGCCCGTCGCGGAGCAGAGCGAGTGGGAGAGGAGCGAGACATCGACTGGATAGCGCGCATTCTGACGTGGGCCGAACCTTACCTGGGATGGGGAACCCTGCAGATCGAGTCCGGCTCGCCTTTGGGGCTCTTGCTGGCGGTCGTGGCGGGAGTCCTGCTGGGGCTTACTCCGGCGACCTACCCAATGGTCCCGGCGGTCGTGGGGTACGTAGCGGGCGAGGAGAAGCTCACCAGGATGCGTGCCGCAAAGCTCGGAACCGCCTTCGCGCTGGGGATGGCGACCATCTACGCGGTCTTGGGACTTCTCTTCGGAGTGACGGGGTTCGCGCTCCTGACGTTCTTGAACCGTTCGATCTGGCTGTGGTACGGGCTGCTGGCGCCGGTCTTGTGGGTGATGGGGCTGCGCGCTCTGGGCCTCCTGCGTTTCAGCGTGCCTATGCTCTCTACCCCCGAGGTGGAGCGCACAGAGCGCGGCCTGCTCGGCGCCTACGCGCTCGGGATACCTTTCGGGCTCGCCGGGTGCCCCACCTGCGCCCTAATACTGCCGTCCGTGCTCACAGCGGTTGCCATAAGCGGCAACCCGGCGATGGGTGCGCTGGCGATGCTGGGGTTGGGGCTGGGCCAAGGATCGGTCCTGGTAGCAGCAGCGGCCATCGGCGGAAAGTCCCTTAGTTCCGGCTGGCTCTACCGATACCGGAGCGTCGTCGAGAAGGGGATTGGGGTGGTCCTAATCCTCACCGCGGCCTACTTCACCTGGCGGGCCCTCATCTGGCTGTAGCGTCAACTGCGCGCCTGGAAGTCTGGCGTACGCAGAAGCTCGCAGCCTACAGGAACCAGCTTGTAGAGTCCCCAAGTGTAAAAGTACGCCTCGTAGGCAGCTGATAGCGGATTATGGAAAGGGTAAAAACGGTGGCTCGCGCTGTAGCCACTGGTCCTGAACTCGGAAGGATACATGTCTACCGAAGTCCCGGCCAACTACTCCCACCGGAATACTGCTCCTCCGCCCCAACAAGGCCCTCTACGACCCGGTTGGTGAGCCACCGGAGGATGCGTTCTTAGCTTCGACCCTGTTTTCGGATTTGCCTTCAAGAGTGAGAAGGAGTTCGCTAACCAGGCTCCGTAGCCTTCCTCCAACCCACGACCACTTATTGGTTGCAGACCTCTAACTCGCCTATTTCATCTCCCTGGCGGGCCTTGCAAATTTGTTCTTCGGAGTTTCTATCTAACCTGGCCCGTTTTCAGTGCAACAACCGTATGCCAGAGACTAGATACATCGCTGGCCATAATCAGCGCGCTCGGCTCTTGCCGGACACCTTGATTTCTGAAGTAACCACGGTTACTCTCAATCTCATGTAACAGAGTATCTGTGGTGGGTCGCGGTAGAGGATGCGGAGGTTACGGTCGGGGATGATAGGTAGGGCGGAGAAGGGCACCAAACCGGTGGGCTTTTGGGAGGCGTTCTGGTTCTGGGTGAAGCTCGGGTTCATCAACTTTGGTGGGCCCGCGGGACAGATCGCGATCATGCACCGGGAGCTGGTCGAGAAAAAGCAGTGGGTATCGGAGGGCCAGTACCTGAGGACGCTGAACTTCTGCATGCTTTTGCCCGGTCCGGAGGCCCAGCAGGTCGCGACGTACATCGGGTGGAGGCTGCACGGGGCTCTGGGAGGGGTCGTTGCGGGCTCCTTCTTTGTGATCCCTTCCATCTTCGTGCTTCTCCTGCTCTCTTACCTCGCCGTGGCGCACTCCGACGTACCGGCCATCCGCGGCCTGCTCTACGGTGTGCAGCCGGTCGTCATCGCCATCGTGGTGGAGGCGGTGATGAGGATAGGCAAGCGTGCCCTGGGCCACGCCGTGCTCGTCGCCTTCGCGATCCTGGCCTTCGTTGCGTTGTATTTCGTCTCCGTCCCGTTCCCCCTGGTCGTCATCACCGCAGCCATCGGCGGCGTCGTCCTGCAACGCTTCGCGCCGGCTGCGTTTCGGTTCCAGGGCCACGGGTCCGCCGAGGACGAAGAGGCATCCGCCATGGATGAGTCGCCCCCGGCCGCCCGTCCTTCAATGCTGCGCAACCTGAGACTACTGGGCACCTTCGCGGTCCTGTGGGCGGTGCCGGTGGGGGCGGTCTGGATCTGGCGCGGGGGCGAGGACGTACTCTTCAGAGAGGCGCTCTTCTTCACGGGAGCGGCATTCGTGACGTTCGGCGGAGCATATGCGGTCCTCAGCTACATCTCGAACGTGGCGGTTAACGGCTACGGGTGGCTCACGGCCGACCAGATGGTCCAGGGGTTAGGGCTCGCCGAGTCCACGCCGGGCCCCTTGATCATGGTCACCCAATATGTCGGGTTCTTGGGAGCGTGGAACGATCCCGGTCCATACAATCCCCTACTCTACGGGACGCTCGGTGCGGCGATCACGACCTACGCCACCTTCCTGCCGTGCTTTTTGTTCATCTTCCTGCTCGCGCCATATATAGAACTTTTGGCGAGCAACCGTCGGCTCCGTGCGGCCTTGACGGGGGTTACGGCGGCGGTAGTTGGCGTGATCGTCAACCTCGCCGTCTTCTTCGCCACGAGGGTCCTGTTTCCCGACGGTGTCTCTCCCAATGGGCTCGACGTCTTCGCGCTCGTGGTCGCGGTGGCCTCCTTCGTGGTATTGCAGAGGTTCAAGGTTCCGATCTACCTCATGGTGCCGGCGGGTGCTCTTGCCGGGATGGCGTGGATCCTGAGTGGAGGATAACGTAGCGACATGGAGAAGACGCGCTGGCTGCTCCTAATCTACCGTATCCCCAGGGAACCTTCTCGTCACCGGGTCGCCGTTTGGCGCAAGCTGAAGGCCCTCGGCGCCCTCTACCTCCAGGATGGGGTGGCCGTTCTGCCCGAGGATGCGGTGACTCGCGAGCAACTGGAGTGGCTCCAGGTCCGCATCAGGGAGGCCGGTGGTGAGGCGACGGTCTGGGAAGCAAGCGCCAATACCATGTCCGAGAGCCGGGAGCTGGTCGAGGCCTTCCGCTCCTCCAGGGAGCAAGCCTACCGGGCCATCGTCGCGGGGGCGGAGCGTCTCCGGCGCAAGGCCGAGATGGGGGCGGGCGGCGGGACGCTTCCTGAGAAGCTCGGCAAGCTGGAACGGGAGTTTCGCGCCGAAAGGAAGCGGGACTACTTCCGCTCCTCGCTCCGGAAGGAGGCCGCCGCGGCGCTCAAGGCGGCCCGCCGGGCCGTGCGGGAACGCGGAGCTGCCCAAAGCCGTGAAGCTAGGGGCGGGTTCGCCGCCGGGGAGTCCCTTGGTGAAGGAGGTGGCTAGAGGGTGATGTGGGCGACCCGTCGCGGATGCCACGTGGACCGGACGGCCTGCGTATGGCTCATAAGGCGTTTCGTGGACCCAGGAGCCAGGTTCTCCTTCTTCGGCGACGCTTCGGAAGCCCCTGAGGGGTCAGAGCTCTTCGACGTGGTTGGCGCCAGGCTCTCCCACCACGGCGAGGATTGCTCCTTCGAAACCTTCCTGAAGGAATATGATCTAAAGGACCCGGTCCTCTTGGAGATCGCCGAGATAGTGCACGACGCCGACCTTATGGATGAGAAGTACGGGCGACCAGAGTCCGAGGGGTTGGACGCGGTAATCCGCGGCATGCAGCTCGCCCTACCAGACGACGAGACCCTCACCCGGCACACAGACGCGCTTTTCGATGGTCTGTACGCCTACGTGGGGCGGGACGTGCTCTGACGTGACCGTCTCGGGAGGGGGGTAGATCCGGTCTCGGGCCTCCGTTACGTGGGGCCGGCTTGGAGAGATCCTAAAAAGTGTGGACGCAACCGTTCTTACTGGCCCCATCACCCCGGCGGCCTCTTCCATGCCCATGACGAGCCCCGCCGTCTGTCGAAGATCGTCAGGAAAGCGAGCAGACCGCGGTTGGCCGGCAGGTCCGCCGGGCCGCAGGATGCTCGCTTTCCGTTCTATAATGTCTGTCACCGACTCCTCGGACCCAAGCGGCACCCACGGGACAACAGGAACCGGCTCGGCGAGCCCGAAGCTCAAGGCGCCTCGTAGAATGCGGGCAGCGGCTCGAGTTCGTACTTCACGTCCACATCCTTTGAGATATCGATTCTCGCTCCAGTCGCCTCCCCCAACCGACCATGCGTGGAGACGTGGTCGGCGTGGTTTTGAGTCTCGAGGTTTCGGATGATGTCGAAACCGTTCTCCCCCGCTATATCGAGGTGCTCTTCTATCTCTCACCTCGGGTCCATGCCCGCCACCTCGCCCCATCGGCGATGAGGTAGGCGGCGCAGGCAAGGTTTTCGTTCAGGACTTCCCGGACAAAAATACCTAGCTCCCCGCCACCTCCTCGACTACGCGGGTGAGATCCTCACGCACCTGCCCGGCGATCCGGTCCAACTCGTCGTTGCCAACGACGGAGAGCATCGCCTGTGGCTCGACCGCCGCGATATGCGACCTGCCGTCCCGCTCATAGACGATTACGTTGCACGGCAAGAGAGCGCCAAGCTCCGGCTCGGCATTGAGGCCCTCGTTGGCGAGCGGCGGGTTGCAGGCGCCCAGGATCAGGTACGGCTCGCGGTCGATGCCGAGCTTCTCCTCCAACTTGGCCTTTACGTCTATCTCGCTGAGAATCCCGTAGCCTGCCTCCTGGAGCGATATTCTTGCCTTCTCTACCGCCTCATCGAACGATAGGTCCGTCTGCCTGGAAATAGTGTAGCTGGTCTGTCCGGTGGTCACATTCCCTCCATTCCTTTGTTTGCGGCTTGCCTCAACGCCGAGATATTTCGCCCACGATCCATACCCACGCCGACGATTAGAGCAAGGATCAAGGCCCAGAAGAGCAGCATGAGCAGCATGCCGATCACTCCGCCACCCATGATCCCGCCGCCCATCATCGAGCCCATACCACTCATCATGCCGCCGCCCGCGAACACCGCGATCAATACGAGAACGAGTACAGCCCCGCCGATAATACCGAGTAATAGCTTCAGACTTTCTCTCATCAGGGATCATCCCTCAACATCTTCACTGCCTGCATCATCTCCCTACCCTATGTGTATCACTTAATCAGCATTGAGTGTAGTTGCGACAGTATCGGAAGAGACTATAAGGCGACGAGTTACGGTATGACAAACCTAGGCTGCGAAACGCTCGAAGACGCGATCGAAGTCATCGGCGACAAGCTGGTGCAGGAGTTTGCTCTCGAGTTGGCCGAGCACGGCTGGATCTATTGTCGAGACCACGGAACCCTCACCGTCATCGGCCGTCTCCGGGTCGCCGGTGAGGAGTACCGGTACAGGCGAAAGTACCCGTCCAGAGCGTCGCGGAACGCGCCAGTTATGTCCATCTTCGTAGGGACTACGAACCCCTCTACGGACAGAGACTTCCTTCACATGCTCCGCTGCCTTGCCGAAAGGCGCCTCAATCTCCTGCTGTAAGAATAAGCCATGAGCCACTCCCTTTCTCTCCGAACATCGCCTTGCCGATATGATAATCTACTATATTATAATATAGTGTTAAAAATGAAAGGAGGAAATATTGATGGCCGGCCTTTTTGATGGACGATCTTTGGGAGTAGACTCGTGACTGACCTCATCGGATTACTGTTGGCGGCTCTTATCGGAGTATCGCTAGGATTGCTGGGTGGTGGGGGGTCGATACTGACGGTGCCGATCTTCGTCTACGTGCTCGGCTACGGGGCGAAGGAAGCCATCGCGATGAGCCTGGCGGTGGTGGGCGTGACGAGCCTGTTCGCCATGGTCGGGCACTGGCGTCAGGGCAACGTCAACCTGCGCGTCGCGCTTATTTTCGGCGCGGTGGCGATGTCCGGCACGTATCTGGGGGCACGCCTCGCCGTCTTCTTCAGCGGTGCCGCGCAACTCATTCTCTTCGCCGGGGTGATGCTGATAGCGGCGTTCTTCATGTTCCGGGACAAGACCTCCGTCTCGGAGGCCGAAGCCCACGAGAAGATGCCCCTGGGTCTGATCGTGGCGGAGGGGTTAGCGGTCGGCGTGCTCACGGGACTCGTCGGAGTCGGTGGCGGTTTCCTCATCGTCCCGGCGCTGGTGCTGCTGGGCAAGGTGCCAATGAAGGCCGCGGTGGGCACGTCGCTCCTGGTAATAGCGATGAAGTCCGCCTCGGGTTTCGTCGGCTATCTGGGACAGGTCGAGATACCGTGGGCATTCATGGGTCTCTTTACCACTGTCGCCATAGCCGGCAGCTTCGGCGGCACGTACATCGCCCGCTTCGTTCCGCAGGAGATGCTCAAGAAGGGGTTCGCGGCCTTCCTGATCGTTATGGGTGTATTCATACTCTTCCAGAACCGGGGGGTGTTCTTCTAGAGCGTAGAGTCAGAGAAAGCAGCGAACCGGGAGCACGTGCAAGATAGCACCAGATCCGGAGAAATCGGGATGTGATTCGCGTGGATAGGAACTCCAGAGAACCGGGCAGGCTCCCATTTTGGAAGATCCAGCGGATGGTCCGGTGGACAAGCACGATGCAGAAATTCTCCGGGGAGATTGCGTGATCGCGGTACACGCGGCGCGATACAATCAGGCCGATTATTGAGTACATGACCATTTAATATTACAGGAAGTTGGTATGGGTAAGGTTATTCTATTCAGCACATCGACGTATCCTTGGTGCAAGCGGGCGGAGCGGTACTTGAAAGAGAAGCGAGTGCTTTTCAAGGAGATAAACGTGGAGAAGGACGCTAAGGCTGTCCGGGACCTCGTCCTCAGGACGGGACAGACAGCGGTGCCCGTCTTGAAGATAGGACGCAGGTTAATCGTGGGCTTTGACAGGGCGCGCATAGAGCGCGAGTTGGGCCGCGCGTCGTGAGCCGGATGGTGACACGCCGGGAGTTCCTCGGTCTTACGGGCGTGGGCATCGGCGGGCTGGCGCTCGGGGGGTGCGGGGTGTTATCTGGCGGCGAGAGGCGAGGACTGCCGTCTCCGGCACGGGCGACCGGAACGGGGCGAATACGAGAGTACGCTTTCGAGGCGGCGCCTACGGACTTCGAGATCGCCGGGCGCAAGTTCTCGACCTGGGGATACGATGGAGGCGTACCGGGACCGGAGATCCGGCTCACCGAGGGCGATACGCTGCGTGTTCTGCTGAAGAACGGGCTCCCGGACGACACGACCATACACTGGCACGGCCTGCCAATAGTCAACGAGATGGACGGCGTACCGGACGTTACCCAGCCCCCGATCAAAAGCGGGGATGACTTCACCTACGAGTTCGTCGTCCCGACCGCCGGGACCTATATGTACCACTCCCACGTGGGTCTCCAGCTCGACCGGGGTCTCTACGGTCCTCTGATCGTGGAGCCGAAGAGGGAGGGCCTCTCCTACGACCGCGAGTATACTCTCATGCTCGACGACTGGCTCGACGAAGCCTCCGGCACTCCCGAAGACACCCTCGAAGAACTGCGAAGCTCCGGCGGGATGATGGGCGGCATGGGGGGCGGGATGATGGGCGGCTCGGGGGGAGACCCGGCTATGTCCGGTGCCGTGGACTACCCGTACTACCTGATCAGCGGCCGCGTGGCGGAAGATCCCTCGACTTTCGTGGTCAAGCGGGGAGAAAAGATACGCCTGCGCCTGATGAATCCCTCCGCTGATACGGTGTTCCGTTTCGCCGCAGCCGGGCACCGGCTCACCGTGACACACGCAGACGGGATACCTGTAAAGCCGGTGGAGGTGGACACCGTCAGGATCGGGATGGGCGAACGGTACGACGTGATGATCGAGGCTGGTAATCCCGGAGTCTGGCAACTCGCCGCCGTTCCCGAGGGCAAGGACGGCCTCGCCCGCGCGATTCTGCGTTACGGAGAGAGCAGCGAGGAGTCGCCACCGCTGACAGATCTGAGACCGCGAGAGCTTGAAGGCAAGCTCCTCTCTTACGCCGATCTGCGGGACGCCGAAGATCGTTCCTTCCCAGGAGACGGCCTACTATCCGGCCCTGACCGCACCCACGAGGTCAGCCTCTCCGGAGATATGGGGAGCTACGCCTGGCAGATAGACGGCCAACGTTACCCGGACGCGGACCCGCTAGAGGTCCGGGATGGAGAGTGGGTACGTATTACCATGCGCAACCGCAGCATGATGTGGCATCCGATGCACCTGCACGGTCACTTCTTCCAGGTTCGCAACGGTACCATGAGCGGCCCGTTTAAGGACACAGCGCTCGTCGAGCCGCACATGGGAGAACTGACCTTCGATTTTGTGGCGGACAACCCCGGCGACTGGTTCTTCCACTGCCACAACGCGTATCACATGGAGACGGGGATGGCCCGCGTCGTCTCCTACGCGCGGTGAACGCACCGCCGAACTCCGCGAGCACCCCCGGCGAGGCTGGAATGATATACTAAATCACGATATAGTAATGATATGCGATTAGGAGGTAGTTGTTGTGTCAAAGCTAGCGGCTGTTACGACGGAGACGTTCGATAGGGAGGTACTTGGTTCGGAGGTCCCCGTGGTGGTGGACTTCTGGGCCGCGTGGTGTGGGCCGTGCCGGATGGTTGCCCCGGTGATCGACGAGATAGCGCGAGACTACGAGGGGTCGGTCAAGGTCGTCAAGGTCGATGTAGAAGCCGAGCCGGGGATCGCGGAACGGTTCGGAGTATCCGGCATACCGACAATAGCGTTCTTCGAGCCCGGGCAGGAGCCCACGGCTGTAGTGGGCGCTCTGCCCCGGGAAGTGCTAGTGGAGTCCTTTGGGCTGGACCGCTTCTCGCGGAGCGCGGCGTAGTGTTGAGGGCGATCAAGTCGATTCTCGGCGGTGCTTCGTCCGCTGAGATCTCGCCGCGCGACGCGCACGAGAAGGTGAGGGCGGGGGAGGTCGTTCTCGTCGACGTGCGGGAGAAACGCGAGTGGAGCGCCGGGAGAATCCCCGCTGCGAAACACATACCCCTGAGCAGCCTGCGGGACCGGACCGGCAAGCTACCGAAAGACAAAGAGGTGGTGCTCGTGTGCAGGTCCGGGGCGCGTAGCGCGTTCGCGGCGAAGATGCTCTCGGAGGAAGGCTACGAGGCGGTCAGCCTTGAGGGCGGCGCCGGTGCCTGGGCTCGCGAGGGGCTGCCGTTCAAGGGGCGCGTCGCGTGAACCGGCGGCCGCACAAGTTCGACCCGTCCCGCGCGGAACAACTGGAGCGTCCCGAGCGTCAGGACTTCCTGCCCAACGATCGGGTCCTCGACCTCCTGGAGTTGCGCGGCGCAGAGACGGTTGTTGACTACGGAGCGGGCAGCGGGGTCCTTACCGTTCCCCTCGCGCGGCGTCTAGAGAGGGGCATGGTTCGCGCCGTGGATGAGAGCCCGGAGATGGTGGAGAAGCTGCGCGAACGGATCAAAGAGTCGGGAGTGCGGAACGGCATCAACTATCTCATAGAGCAGAACCGGGTGCCGCTAGGAGATGGCGTCGCGGATCGGATCCTCACGGTCAACCTACTGCACGAGGTGATAGGTGAGACGGCCCTGGCGGAGATGCGGCGTCTGCTCTCTCCCAACGGCTTGCTGCTCGTCGTAGACTGGCGGGGCGATGTGGAGCGGGAGATAGGACCACCCGCGAACGTGTCGCTCTCTCCCGCCGAAGCCACGGAGTTGCTAGAGGCAGCGGGCTTCTCCGTCACCCCGGTGCAGGATACGGGGTTCCCTTACCACTTCGCGCTCTTGGCGCGATCAGCGAATCCCAGAACCCCCTGATCCAACGTCCACAATCC
>CALMWA010000045.1 GCA_937873125.1 uncultured Actinomycetes bacterium
ATCGCCCGCCGGATACTCGTAGCCCCTCAGATACCGCGCCACCGCCGCGCCGCTCTCCGAGGGCCAGTCGGCCGCGAGCGCCGCGAAGGCGGCATCCACGGCGTCGAGCAGGCGCGGGACGGCGTCGTGACCGTCCAGTTCCTCGCAGGCCGCCGAGATCGCCGCGAGGTCTCGCAGCAGCGCGCGCACGCCCGTCTCGGGCACCACCAACGCCGCGCGCTCGATGCGCGGCTCGGCGACGTGCGAGCCCCAGAGCCCCTTCGATACGACCTCGGCCTCTATGACGATCCTATCTCCGGCCCGCGCCTGCTCCACGACCGGAAAGGCGCGGTGGAACGGGTTGAGCCCGCCCGTGACGCCGTTTGAGAGCCGTACGAACCCCTCGCCTCCGAGCCATAACTCCAGTTCTACCGGCACACCTCCCCACCCTTCCGGGATCTCCACCTCCGCGGAGAGGAATACCGGTGTCTCTATCTTCGGCCAGAAGTCTCCTAGCCGCACCATCCGCGGCTCGCCAGCGCCGGCCACGAAGTTCCACTCCTCGATCCGATGCTCGCGAGCATTACGCCAGAGGCGCAGGTCCTCGACCCGTCGCGCGTGGCGTTCGAGGCGATGCCTGTCGTGGATCTCCATCCTCCTCCTTCAAACCGGCTGCGGCATAGCCGGAAATACTATCCGCTCCGGCCGGTTCGCGGATCGAGAATCCTTTTCTCTGAGCGTCCACCATAGCACGAGCGGACGTGCCGCCTTTATACTTGGCTCAGGACAAAGGGAAGGAGCACCCTATGAGCGAGAAGGTCTACCGCAGCGAGCTTACACCGGACATCTTTCTGCGGCGCAGCGCCTACATGTTCCCGGAGAAGACTGCCGTGGTCCACGGCGACCGGCGCTACACGTACCGCGAGCTGGAGGAGCGGGTCAACCGCCTCTCTTCACGGCTGCGGGATGCCGGGCTACAGAAAGGGGACCGGGTAGCTTTCCTGTGTTTCAATATCCCGCCGATGCTCGAAGCCCACTTCGCCGTACCCGCCGCAGGCCTGATCCTCGTCGCTATCAATACGCGCCTCGGCAAGGACGAGGTCAAGTACATAGTCGAGCATTCCAAGTCCAAGATAGTCTTCGTGGACACGGAGCTGGAGAAGCTGCTGGCGGACGTGGAGGGCGTCGAGATCGTGCGGATAGACGATACGGGAGAGAAGGGCGATCCGTATGAGGACTATCTGGCCGAAGGGTCTCCCGAGCCGGTAGACATTGGTTTGGAGGATGAGGAGGAGGTCATCTCAATCAACTACACCTCCGGGACGACGGGCCGTCCGAAGGGTGTGATGTACACGCACCGGGGGGCGTACCTGTCCGCTCTGGGGAATGTCATCGAGATCGGGATGAACTACGACACCAAGTACCTGTGGACGCTTCCGATGTTCCACTGCAACGGCTGGACGTATCCCTGGGCGGTGACGGCCATCGCGGGGACTCACGTGTGCCTGCGGAAAGTCGAGTCACCACGCATCTGGGAGATGTTCGAGTCCGAGGGAATCACGCACTACTGCGCCGCCCCGACAGTCCAGATCGGCATCGTCAACGACGACGCCGCGCACGAACTCGACATCCCCGTGGTCGCCGCGATAGCGGGAGCGCCACCCTCCCCCACCCTGCTCGGCGGCCTGCTGGAGTTGAACATCCAGCCCATGCACATCTATGGCCTCACGGAGACCTACGGCCCGATGACCACGAGCGGCGTGCATCGGGAGTGGGAGGACCTCGACCTCGAAGACCGCGCGCGGATGATGGCGCGCCAGGGACAGGGCTACGTCACGGCGGACCTCGTGCGCGTCGTGG
Organism: uncultured Actinomycetes bacterium; assembly: GCA_937873125.1. GTDB lineage: Bacteria > Actinomycetota > Rubrobacteria > Rubrobacterales > Rubrobacteraceae > JACDDK01. The sequence goes on from CALMWA010000045.1 coordinate 1,840, forward strand.
ACGAGGACATGAACGACATCGAGCAGGACGCCGAGACGATGGGCGAGATCGTGATGCACGGCAACATGGTCGCCAAGGGCTATCTGGACAACGAGGAGGCCACCGAGGAAGCGTTCGCGGGTGGCTGGTACCACTCTGGTGATGTGGCCATCTGGCACCCGGACGGGTACATCGAGATCCGGGACCGCTCGAAGGACGTGATCATCTCCGGCGGCGAGAACATCTCGACCATCGAGGTGGAACAGGCCGTCGAAAGCCACCCCGCCGTCATGGAAGCCGCCGTCGTCGCCATCCCCGACGATAAATGGGGCGAGCGCCCGAAGGCGTTCGTGACCCTCAAAAAGGGCAAGGAGGCGACGGAGCAGGAGATTATAGACTTCTGCAAGGAGCGCATCGCCCGCTTCAAGGCGCCCGCTGCCGTCGACTTCATGGACCTGCCGAAGACCTCCACCGGGAAGGTCCAGAAGTTCGTCCTGCGCGACAAGGAGTGGGAAGGCCGCGGAAGCAAGGTCAACTAGAGGAAACGGATGCCGAAGCTCCACGTCCTGAAGGTCTTCGTCGGCGAGAACGGCACCGGCGGCAACCCGCTCGGCGTTTTTCTCGACGGGCAAGAGATACCGGAGAGCGAACGCCAGAACGTCGCCGCGGACCTCGGCTTCTCGGAGACCGTGTTCGTCGATAGCACGGAACGCGGCGATGTTCGTATCTTCACGCCGGGCACAAAGCTTCCCTTCGCGGGCCATCCCCTGGTCGG
>CALMWA010000046.1 GCA_937873125.1 uncultured Actinomycetes bacterium
TGGGCGTCATTCTCTACGGTTTGGGGCTCGTGGGAACGCTCGTGGCCCAGGCCGCAATGGGCCGGTCGTGGCGCATCGGCGTAGATGAGTCGGAAAAGACGGAGCTCGTGACCACCGGACCGTTCGCGCTGGTGCGTAACCCTATTTTCTCCGCCATGATCCCTGCTTTCCTCGGGCTCGCGCTCCTGGTGCCGAACGTGGTCGCGCTCGCTGGTTTCGTGGCGCTCGTCATCGCGGTCGAGATGCAGGTCCGGTTCGTGGAGGAACCTTACCTGCTCAGAGTCCACGGCGAGGGCTACGTCGGGTACGCCTCGCAGGTCGGGAGGTTCGCACCAGGCTTGGGAAGGTTGAGACCGTGACTGCGGAAGGAAGCCTCCGCAAGGAGGCGTTGCACCGTTCGGGCAGCATTAAGCAAGGGCCGGTCGCCACACCAGTTAAGAGTCGCTATGGGCAAAGATGAAACGTAGGTTCCTTGTCACCGAGACACATCTAGCCTCCAGCGAGGATCTAGAAATCGAAGCGAGGCCGAGACAAGCACACCCAACCGGGGAGACCGACCAGACACAACGGAAACCGAGCGAAACGAGCCGGACTGGGCGGCCAAGATCCACATCGCCACCGCCCCCGTCTACTACCATAACTACGTCCTCGGACACCTGACCGCCGCCCAACTCCGGCACTACCTGGAGACCTACATAACTCATGGTCCGTTTTTTATGAGCGAGGTATCCGGACGCTACCTGCTCGAAGCCGTCTTCGGTCCCGGAGCCCGCGACGATTGGCAGAGCACCGTGCTTCGCGCCACGGGAGAGAAGCTCAACCCAGACTACTTCGTGAGGTCGCTGAGTTGAAGATGGGTGTTGTCCTCGTGTCTGTCGTCTCCGTTAGGTAAGCGGAGCGCTGCTGACTCCCAGGAGGATCAGCCGCAGGGCACGGCTTGCACCACGAGCCGTTCGAGTTTTGGTACCGCGCGCTTGGCTTCCGAGGAGAGTCTCTCTCTGATTCTTGCGACCTCTCCCACGCTCAGGCTCTCGGCCACCCCGATCTCAACCTCCGAGTAGACGCGGTGCCCGACCCATCGCGCCCTGACCGACTGGACCTGTTCGACACCCGAGACATCCGCGGCGACCTTCTCGATGGAGTCGACGACCTCCGGCTCGACCGCGTTCATCATCCTGCGCCAGATCGAGAACGCGGAATCCTTGACGATGAACAAGATAGCGACCGTGATCCCGAGTCCCACCAACGGGTCCAGAATGGGAAAACCGAACGCCACTCCCAAAGAGCCGAGCACGACCGCCAGCGAAGTGAACCCGTCGGTTCGTGCGTGCTGTCCGTCGGCCACCAACGCGGCGCTCCCGATCTTCTTACCCACCCGGATGCGGAACTGAGCAACCAACTCGTTGCCCAGGAAGCCCACCACGCCCGCGATAGCGACCCATCCGACGTTCGATACCTCGGAGCCGTGGATGACTTCGTCACCGACTGGTAGCCGGCCACGCAGGCGGAGAAGAAGATGAGTGCCACGATCGCAACCCCGGCCAAATCCTCGGCCCGCCCGTAGCCGTAGGTGTAAGCCTTGTTGGCCGGCCGCCTCGCGAGGGCAAAAGCGACCCACAGCGGTAGGGCTGTCAAGGCGTCACCGAAGTTGTGGATCGTGTCCGCCAGGAGCGCCACGGACCCGGAGAAAGCGACCACGACCACCTGGAGTAGCGCCGTCGCCATCAGGACTCCTAGCGATATTTTCAGCGCCCGGATGCCTTCCTCGTTGGAAGCGAGGGCGTCATCCACCGAATCGGCTGAGTCGTGAGAGTGACCGAAGGGATTCAGGTGCGACAGTACGTGTGAAAGCTCGTGGCGCACCCTCGCCCAGCGCCTTTCTCCACGGGCACGCTCATGGTGATGGTCGCCGACTTGTGAATGCTTTTCTTCGCCACCTTCACGATGGGGTCCCGTTCCTAGCTCGTTCAACCGAAATTCCTTTCTGAATTTTCTGACAGGGTGCTTCGTGAGACCTACGCGGGACTCTTCCTGATACCTTCCGCCCCCGACCAGCCTCGGAGGGCATGCTCGGCGTGGTTGCGGATCTCGTCCAGGAGCGCCGCCACGTGGTCGTCGTGCAGGGAGTACAGGACCGACCGTCCCTCTCGTCTCGCGATGACCAACCTCAAGTGCCTCAGTATTCTGAGCTGCTGGGAGGCCGCCGAAGGAGTAACCCCAGTCCTCTCCGCAAGCTCGCCAACCGGCGACTCACCACCCGCACGCAGCGCGTATAAAAGGGCCACCCTCGTGGGATTGGACAGAGCCCCGATCATCTCGGCTATCGCCCGAGTCTCGACCTCCGAGAGAGATGCCGCTCCGCCACGATCCGCGTGTGCCCCGCTGTCCGGCATGGATAGAGTTTATCCGCATTACTGCACATCTGCAAATATTTGCGGATGTACGATGTGGGGTGATTCTTGTTCGTAGACGCATTTCCGTGAGCGACTTGCTCTACCGCATCCCCCAGCCCATGTACCCACCCCTAGTCTCGCACAGCCCGGCCAGGACAAACAATGCCCCAATTACCACCAACCACCCCGCCTGGATCTCCCCTCTACGCGAACCACCTACAAACCACCGAGAGTCCTAACGCCAGCCAGACCCATGCGTGCGCTACGAAGGGCTGCTATTATCAAAACAACATACAAACGAACGTTAGGATATAGATATGACTGACGACCGCTGCGATCTACTCTGTCTCGATGCTCCGCGCGCGGAAGCGATAAGGGAGAAGCTCCTGAACGAAGGTTCCGCCCAGGAGGCCGCAGAGCGCGCCAAGGCGCTCTCGGACCCGACCCGTTTGACGCTGGCGGCGGCTTTGCGCGAGGGTGGGGAGCTGTGCGTTTGCGATCTGGCCTGGATCTCGGAGCGTTCCCAGGGCCTCGTCTCGCATCATCTGCGCTTTCTCAGGTCTCATGGACTGGTTAGTTCCCGGCGGGACGGCAAGCTGGTGATGTACTCCCTCGCGCAGGAGGGTGCGTCCCTCCTCTCCGCCGTGCTTGGCACCCCCTTCGGCAGCGAGCGGTTGGAGGTCGGAGCGTGAGCCGCCCGAGGAAGACGGCCCAGTCCTCCCAGCGCTCGAACCAGCGCTCCGCCTTGTCGAGCCGCTCCTCG
>CALMWA010000047.1 GCA_937873125.1 uncultured Actinomycetes bacterium
CCAGTCGGTGAGCTGGTTCGACGCGCTGCTGTGAGCCAGCCGCAGGTCGGCGACGAGCTGGTTGGTCGCGGCGTCCACGCGGCGTTGCTCCAGTAAGCCAAGCCAGATGATTATGGCGATGGCTATGAGTATGCCGATGATTGCTATAGTCGTGAGGAGTTCCGGGAGTGTAAAGCCCCGCTCGTCACGCAAGTGTTTCTCGTCTCCGGCTTCCAAAGCATCCCTCTCTCACAGGTGCAGGAGCTTGATTCCCGCAAGGGTAAGATCCTACACACGCGGTTTTGTCCGGGAGAGATTTAGACCGGGTCAGGGAGGTTTTGAAGAGCCTAATGTTGTAAAAGAGGACGAACAACTGCCGCTAATTCCTCTGCCCAGGCGAGGGCTTCGGCGGCCTCTTCGACCCCGATGGGACCGGACGGTCCACCGACCTCGGCCGAGTAGCGGCTGGGGATGTAGAACTGGTCCAGCCCGTTCGCGGCGTCTTCTAGCGCCGGCGCCTCTAATTCTGGCGCGTATCGGGACGCTTCGGTGAGCAGCTTCCGCAAGTTATGGATGTGCGGGGGCTCTGTTCCTGCGTGTTTCGCCAGCAATCCCTTGAGGTATTTCTCGGCAGACTGATGAGCATGGAAGGCGACGATGTGCGCGAGATGATCAACATCTTCCTGCTCGGATAGTATCCTGGCCGCCTGAAGATCCTCGTCAGCAAAGCTCATCCACGCGGATGGATCTCTTACATCACCGCTCATAGAGGGTTACTCCGTCTTTTTCGGCCTCTTTGAGGAACCCGCTGCTCTTTGCCTTCGCAGCTTGGTATTCGTCGAGGCTGTAGATCAGGATATCCGCTCCTCCCTTCCAACCTCGGAGCACGGGCAGTAGCTCGCGGACTCGCTCGCCGTAACGCGCGTCGGTGTCCTTGACGACGATGAGGTCTATGTCGCTCCACTCGTGGGTCTCACCGCGGGCGAGGGAGCCGAAGAGTATGATCTTCTCCGGCTCGTACCCGTGCCGGATGCGCTCGACGAGCCAGTCGAGGTCCGCCCGGAGGTCCCGCTCCCTGTCGGCGGCCCGGCTCACTACTTGCGCTCGATGAACTCTATGCGGTAGCCGTCGGGGTCTTTGACGAAGAAGAGCCTCGTGCCGCTGCTCATGGCGTGCGGCTTGCTCTCGAAGTCCACGCCGCCGACTTGTTCGAGCTTCTCGGCGAGGGCGTCGAGGTCTTCGACGGCGAAAGCGACGTGGCTGTAGCCGGTCCCGATCTCGTACGGCTCTGCCTGATCGTGGTTGAGCGTTAGCTCCAGGCGCGGCTCGGGATCTCCCGGTACGGCGAAGAAGGCGTTTGTCGCGTCGTCGCCGATGGGTGTCTTGCGGGCGAGCTCCAGGCCGAGCTTGTTGGTGTAGAAATCTATGCTCTTGTCGAGGTCGAAGACCCTGTAGCAGGTGTGGACGTACTGCATCTCTACCGCTCCTCCTTGTTGAACTCTGGCTTGCGTCGTTCGTGTCTGCGTATTGTAGCGGGTTGGCGATGCGCTCCGGTAGCTGCCCGGCTGGTAAGCTACCGGCAATGGAGAAGGTAACTCAGGGACCGCCGGAGACTCCGGCCCGGAGGGTGGCCGGGATCGCGCGCGTCGGAGCCCGCTACGGGTTCGGGTTCGTGTTCGGGAGCCGGCTCCTGCCGCGCCGGAGCCGGAGGGCGGATACGGGCAGGATCGGGACGCGGATGCGCCGGTCTTTCGAGGAGCTTGGCCCGACGTTCGTGGAACTTGGCCGCTTCCTCGCCACGCGCCGGGACTTGCTGCCGCCGGACGTGGCGGCGGAGCTGGGCCGGCAATCCGGCGCCATCCGCCCCGTCACCTTCGCGGAGGTGCGGACACTCCTGGAGCGGGAACTCGGAAACACAATGGAGCGGCTGTTCCTGAGCTTCGACGAGGGGCCGGCGCGGGTGGGTGTGTTCACGCAGGCGCACCGGGCGGTGCTGCCGGGGGACCGACCGGCGCTCGTGGTCGTGAACCGGCCGGGGATTCGCCGCGACCT
>CALMWA010000048.1 GCA_937873125.1 uncultured Actinomycetes bacterium
TCTTTCCATCCTCCCCGACGAGGTCTATAATCAGGAACGCTCCCATATTCATGACCGCGTAGGCCGCCGTGTAGATTAAGACAGCCTCGACCCCCCGCTGGACCGCCGCCCCCTGCAACGCCGCGAATCCCGCCAGAATGTAACCGGAGTGCGCCACCGAACTGTACGCCAGCATCCGGCGCACGTTGCTCTGGCGCAGGGCGGCGAGGTTCCCGATGAACATCGTGAGGATCGCCAGGAACGCCATGACCGCCGTCCAGGTCGGCGCCGCCTGCGGCATCCCTTCGAGGAGTATTCGCAGCATTACCGCGAAGGTCGCGGCTTTCGGGGCGACGGAGAGGAATGCGGCAGCGCTGGTCGGAGCGCCCTGGTAGGCGTCCGGCGTCCAGAAGTGGAACGGTGCCGCCGACACCTTGAAGGCGAAACCGGAGAGCAGCAAGACGAGTCCGAGGAGCGCCACGGGTGACAGACGCCCGGAGAACGTCTCGGAGACGGCCGACAGTTCGGCCGAGCCGGAGACGCCGTAGATCAGGACTATTCCATACAGCAACACCGACGACGCTATGACCCCGGTGAGCAGGTACTTCATCCCGCCCTCGGCGCTCTCGCGGCGGCGGCGGTCGAACGCGACCATCGCGTAGGACGGTATCGTCGCCAGTTCCAGCGCCAGGAAGATGCCGAAGAGGTCGCGCATGGAGACGAGCAGCATCGCGCCCAGCGTCACCGAGAGGATGAGCGTCATGTACTCGGGGGCATCACCCGTGCCGCCCGACCAGCGCGCGGCGGCGAGGATGGCGAAGAAGGCCGAGCCGGCCACGATCAGCTTGAAGTACAGGCCGAAGCCGTCCACCACGAACGCATCCCCGAAGAAGCTCCCCGAGAATCCGGCGACCAGAAGCCCGACCGCGCTCCCGAACACGGCCAGCGCCCCCAGGGCCGCCAGGCCCGTCACCAGGCCGGCCGACCGCTCCACGAACACACCGACCATCAAGACGATCAGGACGAACCCGGTGACGATCAGCTCCGGCAGCAGCCCGAGGAAAGTATCTCCGCCAATAGCCACTAGCTACCTCCAATCGCCGACAGCACGGCCTCGACCGCCGGGCGCTGCACCCCGATGAGCAGGCTCGGGAAGATTCCGAGAACCACCAGAAGCACCGCCAGCGGCACTACCGCCGCCATTTCGACGGGTCCCGCATCCCCGATCTCCTCGTACGCGGGACGCTCTATCGGGCCGAAGACCGTCCGGGCCAGCATATACAGCAGATACATCGCCGAGAGGACGATGCCCACGGCCGCGATCGCGCCCTGCACCGGGAAAGCCGCGTAGCCGCCCATGATGCTCATGAACTCCGAGACGAAGACCGCGAGCCCCGGCAACCCCATCGCCGCCAGCGCCCCAAGCGCCAGCAAACCACCGGCCCACGGCATCCTCGCCGCGAGCCCTCCCAGCTCCCTGATGCGCCGCGTCCCCGTCCGGCTGGCGATAACGCCGACCAGTATGAACAGCAGCGCCGAGTACAGCCCGTGCGTAACCTGCTGCAAGACCGCGCCGTTGATCCCGACCGCGTTCCCCGAGGCCGCACCGAGCAATATAAAGCCCAAAGTCCCGATGGACGAGTACGCGACGAGCGCCTTCAGGTCCGGCTGCAAGAACGCCACGAACGCGCCGTAGACGATGTTTATGACCCCGAAGGCCGCTATGTAGGGCAGGAACGGCTCCACGCCTTGCGGGAGGAGTGGGATGGCTATCTTGATCAGGCCGTAAGTCCCGAGCTTCGGCAACACGCCCGAGAGCACGACGTTCGTGGAGATCGGGCTGGAGACGTACACGTCCAGCAGCCAGCTATGCAGTGGCACCGCCGGAACCTTGATGAGCAGCCCGAAGACTATCGGTGCGGCTATCGCAATCTGGGCGGTGCGGCCGAGCCCACCGCCGGCGTTCAGGGCTTCGATAGAGAAGTTCCCGGCCAGAATGCCGAACGCGAGGAAGCCCGCGAGCATCACTGTCGAGCCGAGGAACGTGTAGATGAAGAACTTGATCGCCGCGGCCACCCGGTTCTCGTCGCCCCAGATACCGACCATCAAGTACATCGGGATCAGCGTGATCTCGAAGAAGAAGTAGAACAGGATGAGATCCTGCGAGGCAAACACCCCGAGCATCCCCATCTCCGCGATGAACAGGATGGCGAAGTACTGCTTGAGATTCTCGCGGATGTCCCACGAAGCGACGACCGCGATGAGCGTCAGCAGCGCCGAGAGGAAGAACATCCCGAAGCCGAGGCCATCGAGCCCTACCCGGTAGCCGATGTTGAGCGATTCGACCCAGGTCGCGTCCTGCGTGAGCGACGCCGCGCCGAGGTCATCTCCGTGCGCGAAGTAGATATACGTTACCAGGAGCAGCGGAAGAGCCGCCACCGCGAGCGCCGCGTAGCGGATGATCCGCTCCTCATTCGGCAGGAGCAGCATCAGGATGGCCCCGAGCAGCGGGAAGAAGATCGTAATCGTAGTGATCATAGGCGACTCCCCACCGCGAAGGCGGCGATTGTTATCAGGGCGATTATGGCTACCACCAGGAACGCGTACTGCGCCCCGACGATCACCCCGATGATCAATACACTAAGCAGTATGAACAGCGCATAGTTCTGCGCGCCTCCAGTCTGTAGCCGCTGCAAAAAACCTCCCGTCCCGAGCGCGCCGCGCCCGACACCGCCGACGAGCCCGCCCAGCGCCGTGCGGTCGAATTCCCGCACCAGCCGCCCCAGAGCCCTCGCGCCCCGGACGAAGGTCGCGCCGTAGAGCGCGTCGAAGTACCACCCCTTGTCGAGGAACGTGTGAAGCCCCGAGAACCGCCGCGCGAGCGCCGCCGCCCGCTCCGGCTGGCGCGCGTAGAGTGCGTAGGCCAGCCCAATACCGAGGATGGCGACCGCCACCGAGACGACGGCCAACGGTATGCTGAACTCGTGCGGCTCCACACCCAGCGTCTCGACGGCGAACTCGCTCGGCCGGACGAAATCAGCGAAATAATCCGCGACCGGGGTGCCGACGAGCCCGCTCACCACCGAGAGAACGGCCAGGATCAACATCGGCCCGGTCATAATCCCCGGCGACTCGACGGCCTCGCGCGCACCCTGCGTTCGCGCTTCGCCCATGAACGCCATAAAGATAGCCCGGAAGATGTAGAAGGCCGTCAGAAACACCGTCAGCAGCGCCATCCCGAACAGCACATAGTAGTGTTCCTCGAAAGTCGAAGCCACGATGGCGTCCTTCGACCAGAACCCGGAAAACGGGAAGATGCCCGCCAGCGAGATACCCGCGACCACCATAGTCCAGAATGTGATCGGCATCCTGCGCCTCAGCCCACCCATCTCGACCAAGTTGTAGCTGTTCATCGCGTAGATAATGCTGCCCGCGCACAGGAATAGGAGCGCCTTGAAGAAAGCGTGGTTGTAGAGATGGAACATGCCCGCCGAGTACGCCCCAACTCCGAGCCCCAGCATCATGTAGCCGAGCTGCGAGACCGTCGAGTAGGCGACGACGCGCTTGATGTCCTTCTTCACCAGCGCCATCGTCGCCGCCATCAGCGCGGTGAAGCCGCCGATGTACGCCACCGTGAGCATCGCGGTCTCGCTCTGCACGAAGATGTCGTAGGTCCGGGCGACGAGGTAGACGCCGGCGGCGACCATCGTGGCGGCGTGGATCAGGGCGCTCACCGGAGTCGGGCCTTCCATCGCGTCCGGGAGCCACACATGCAGCGGGAACTGCGCGCTCTTGCCGATGGCCCCGACGAAGACCAGCACCACCGCCGCTGTGAACAGCGAACCGCCGATAAACCCGGCCTGCGCGGCCTCGGAGATCCCCTGGAACGAGGTCGTCCCCGTCTTGGCCCAGAAGATGATGATCGCGATGAACAGCGCCGCGTCCCCGACCCTGGTAACGATAAACGCCTTCTGCGCCGCATCGCGGGCGGAAGGCTTCTCGAACCAGTGGCCGATCAGGAGGTACGAGCACAGGCCGACAAGCTCCCAGAAAAAGTACAGCTCGATAAAGTTCGGCGCGAGCACCAACCCGAGCATCGACGCGGTGAAGAGGTTGATCACGGCGTAGTACCACGCGAACCGCTTGTCGCCCTCCATGAACGCCCCGGAGTAGAGCTGCACCATCAGGCTCACGAAGCACACCACGACGAGCATCACGGCGGCGAGGCCGTCTATGTAGACGCCCATCGGGAAGGCTCCGCCACCGCCGAGGTCGATCCAGTTGACGGCGAAATCTATCGGCTCTCCGGTCGCCACGAAGTACAGAGCGAACCCGGAGAAGACCAGAGAGATCGTCACCCCCAGGATGGCGACGTACTGCGCCCCCTCCTTGATGTAGCGCCCGAAGAGCGCCAGCACGAAGAAGACCAGAGCCGGGAGGCCCGGAATCGCCGCGATGATGAGTTGCTGGCCGACTGTGTCCACTAAACGGCCACCTTTCTAGCCTTTCATAGAGTTGATCTCGTCCACATTCACCGTCCGGCGAGAGCGGAATACCGCGAGCACTATAGCAAGCCCGACCGCAACCTCGGCGGCGGCTATCGCAATTACTAGAACCGCGTAGCTCTGTCCCAACCCTCTGGCTCCCGGCAGATAATCCGCGAAGGCGACCAGCGTCAGGTTGACGGCGTTGATCATCAGCTCGACGCACATGAAGACCACGACCGCGTTGCGCCGGATCAACGCGCCCCACGCCCCGATGGCGAACATGATCGCCCCGACCACCAGATACCCTTCCAGCGGCAACTCGGCGTTTAGCGTATCCAGAACCTGCTGCACCTGCGGCGGCATTACTCCTCCACCCCCCGGTCCACGCCTTCACCCGTCTTGCGCCGGCTCACCACTATCGCCGCGACCACCGCCACAAGCAGCAGCACCGACGCAACCTCGAACAGCAGGGTAAAGATCTCCGATCCCTGGGTCACGCCGAGCAAGTTCCGCGCGAAAGCCGCGACCCCGCGCGTACCGTTGCCGGAACTGGTAGCTCCCCAGTTCTGGATAGAGAGGATAAACGCCAGGAAAGCGCCCACGCCGGCGGCCACGAAGAAGCCCGCCCAGCGCTGGGCGTTCAGGATCGTTCGGAACCGGCGGACCTGGGGTTTCTGGGTGAACATGATCCCGAACAGGATCACCACCGTAACCGCCCCGACGTAGATGAGGACCTGGAACGCCGCAAGAGCCGGGGCGTTCAGCATCACGAAGAACCCCGCCACCCCCAGGAAAGAACCGCTCATGAACAGCGCCGAGTGTACGACGTTGCGGCTGATAACGACCCCCATCGCCGAGACGAGCGTCATCCCGGCGAGGAACGCGAACGCGACGATCAAGCCGCCGCTCCCTCTTTCGGAGCCTTCTTCGGCGGAACTTTCTTAGGGGCCCTCTTCGGTGCGTCACCGTCCGCGCTCGCCGCCGCTTTCTTCGGCTTCTTCTTCACCGGCGGCTTGGGATCTATCGTCGGGTCCACGGGCCGCTCCCCGAACTGCCGGGCGAGTTCCAGCCGATTGTACGCCTGCGCCTCGAACTCCTCGGTGTGGTAGATGCAGTTGACCGGACAGACCTCGACGCACAACGAACAGTACATGCAGCGCGAGTCGTCGATGACAAACCCGATAGCGTAGGGCTTGGGTTTGCCGGAGCCATCTGCGTCGCGTTTGGTCTGTTCGATGGAGATACAGTGGTCCGGGCAGATACGCATGCACTGCAGGCACGCGATGCAGCGGTCCATGTCAACGGTCAGCATCCCGCGGCTGCGCTCGGGGAGGTCGCGCTTGTACTCGGGGTACATGCGCGTGATCTTCTTTCCGAAGAGGTGCTTGAGGGTTATCCCCATCCCCTTCAATATGCCCTGTCCTACCTGCGGCATCTTCTACACCCTCCTAAAAGACCAACATAGCGCCGGCCGTGACGAACAGCCAGACGAGCGTTATCGGTACGAGTATCTTCCAGCCGAGATCCATGAGCTGGTCCATCCTGAGACGCGGAACGCTCCAACGGATCCACTGGAACGTGAACATGATGAGCGCCGTCTTGAGGCCGAACCAGATCCAGTTGAAGTTCCCGAGGTCCAGGAACTCCAGCGGCGGCTGCCAGCCGCCGAAGAACAGCGTTACGTTGATGGATGCCATGAGCCCCATCGAGGCGAACTCGGAGGCCTGAATCAGAGCCCACGTCATCCCCGAATACTCGACCATGAACCCGCCGACGATCTCGCTCTCACCCTCCGGCAGATCGAACGGGACCCGCTTTACCTCCGCAAGCCCTGCGATGTAGAACGTCAGAGCCATCGGAAGTTGCGGCAGGAAGTACCAGCCCCAGAAGTTAGGCCCCTGCGAGTTGACGACGTCCACGAACGACAGGCTGCCGGTCAGCATGATGACGCCGAGCAGACTCAGGATCAGGGGAACCTCGTAAGAGATCATCTGCGCCGCCCCCCGCAGAGCGCCGAGCAGCGAGAACGTCGAGTGGCTCCCGTAGCCTGCCATTATCACCCCGAGCGCCCCGATGGAAGTCACGGCCACGAAGAACAGGATGCCGATGTTGAGGTTCGCAACCACGGCGTTCGGCGCGAACGGTATGACCATCCAGACCGCTGCAGCCGGAATGAACATCGCGATGGGCGCGCCCAGGAAGATCCAGAGGTCCGCCCGTCCCGGCGAGACGTTCTCCTTGGTGAAGAGCTTGAACACGTCCGCCGCCGGCTGCAACAGCCCGCGCGGCCCTACCCGGTTGGGGCCGTAGCGAAGCTGGATGTATCCAGCCGTCTTGCGCTCGGCCATCGTAAGGATAGCCGCGAGGTTCAGTACCAGAAACAGAATCGCCCCGAACGAGATGAAGAAACGGATCGGCTCCATCTCGAGGAGGTTCAGCACCGTCTGCATGCTACTTGTCCCACCCCCCGCTCACCGGATCCACGAGTCCCATGATGGGCATGATGTCCGGCAGGTAGTGTCCAGGGACGACCTCCTGCAAGAGCTGCATGTTGCAGAAGCTGGGATCGCGGTAGTGAACCCGGTATGGCGTGTCCGTACCGTCCGAGACCACGTGAACGGCGTACTCTCCGCGCGGGCTCTCCACCCGCCCGAATCCCTCGCCCTCCGCCGGCCGGATGCGGCGGCCCGTATCCCCGAGCACCTCGCCCTCGGGCATCTTCTCCAAGCATTGCTTGATGAGCCGGATGCTCTGCAGGCACTCCGCGATGCGTACCCGGTACGACGCCTCGACGTCTCCGGCGGTGTCCGTTATGACGTCGAACTCCAACTCTGGATAAATGCTGTACGGGTAGTCCCGGCGGATGTCGAAGTCAACGCCCGTACAGCGCAGGGCGGGTCCGGTAACACCCATCTCCAGCGCCTTCTCCTGCGTCATTTTGCCGACGCCACGGGTGCGAGAGATAAAGATTTCGTTGCCCTGGATCAGATCCACGAAGTCCCTCTGGAAATTCGCCTCCAGGGTCTCCACGTAGTCCCAGATCTTCTGCGGTATATCCTCCGGCAGGTCGGCCTTGACACCACCGATCCTGATGTAGTGGAACATCATCCGCGCTCCGGTTACGGCCTCGAAGATGCTCTGTATCCGCTCCCGCTCCCGGAAGGAGTACAGGATCGGGGTGAACGCTCCGAGCTCCAGCATAAGGAACCCGACGGATGGTATGTGACTCGCCAGCCGCATCAACTCGCACATCAAGACCCGGATGTACTCGGCCCTCGGCGGAACCTCCACGCCGAGCACATCTTCCACGGCGAGGACATACCCATGTTCGTTGTGCATGTTGGCGAAGTAGTCGAGACGGTCGGTCAGGGGTATGACCGCCGGGTACATCCGGTTCTCGGCGATCTTCTCCTGGCAGCGGTGCAGGTAGCCCATAACCGGGTCGCACCGCACCACGGTCTCTCCATCCAATTCCAGTATGAGCCTCAAGAGCCCGTGCATCGCCGGATGCTGCGGCCCCATGTTCATGTCCAGCGTTTCGAGCCCGAACTCGTCCCGCACGTCCGGGTTGGCGAGCCGGCCGCTCGCCGGCTGCGTCAGGGCGGACTCTTCCACACGGCGTTCCTCGCTAAGCATGACTACCTCAGTCCCTCGAAGGTGCGCTTGGTGCTGATCTCGAAGCTCTTTAGCAGCGGGTGATGGTCGAAATGGTCCTGCCACATGTACGTCCGACGCAGGTCCGGGTGTCCCGCGAACGCCACCCCGAACATGTCGTACGCCTCCCGCTCCAGCCAGTTGGCGCCGTTCCAGAGCGGCACCAGGGATGGCACCGGCTCGCCGTCGTCGCAGCCGGCCTTGATCCGCAAGCGGACCCGGTTCGGCAGCGAGTAGAGGAGGGCGACCACGTCGAACCGCGGCGACTCCCGCAACCGCAGCATGTCGACCGCCGTCGTGTCGGTCAGGAAGTTGAACGTCAGCCGGGCGTGGTCGCGCAGGAAGCGGCACACCTCCCGGTACGCCTCGCGCCGGACGTGGATCGTCGTCTCATCGCGGAAGCGGACCACGTCGACGATCGCGTCCGGCATCGCCGCCCGCAGCTCGCGCAGCGCCGGGTGCTTCTCGACGTCGTCGTCGAAGTAGAGCTCGCGCGCCCAGGGGTCGGCCGGCTCGGCCGTGGCCACGGCCCGCTCCGGCGCCGCCACGACGACGGTTCCCTCGGTGGCGCTCGGGTCGCTCACGATCGTTCTCCCTGCAACGCGACGACCGGCCGGCCTAGGCGTGGACGGCCGCCATCGCCGCCTCGCGCTCGGCGAGGCGCATCTCCTCGGCGGCGTCCTTCCCCTGCTTGCGGGCCATCGTCTCGTACTTGATGACCCGGTTCTG
>CALMWA010000049.1 GCA_937873125.1 uncultured Actinomycetes bacterium
GCGGTCTTGCGGGTCGGCCGAGGAGATCCAGGCTTCCAGTTGTTCGAGCTGCACGTCCAGGTCGCGCACCTCTCCAAGAACGGTGGCGAGCCATTTTATCTCCGCCTCCATCCCTCGCAGCCGTGCCGGCAGCGCCTCGCCGAAGACCTTGATCGCCGCCCGCAGCCTCCTCGATGCGACCCGCATGTCGTGCAGTTCTTCCGGGTCTTCACCGATCCTCGCGCCGGGCTCGTGCTCCAGCAGCGTGGCGAACTGCTCGCGCATCACGGCGAACGCGGCCTGGCCGATAGTGAGCGAATCATCCACGTCCGTCGGGCCGAGGTCCAACGCTCCCAGAGGCGTGAGGCCGCACGCGAAGATCGCCGCCTCGTACTTGGACGCCCGCGCGGGCGAGAGCCTGCAAGCCTCGCGCAACTCCTCTACGAAGGTCTCGAGACCATCCTGCGCCTCTGGTTCCATCTCGATCTCGACCCGCAGTAGCCGCGCGGGCTGCACGCCGTCCTCCAGCGGTATCTCCGAGGTGTCGAGCACCACCTCCCCAACATTCTCACCGTGCAGCGATAGAGCATAGGCGACGCGGTTGGTCTCGACGGTGAAGATAGGATTCAGTGAAACCGTTCCGGCGAGTGCGCGCAGACGCTCTCCCACGGGACCGGGCGTCTCCAACAGCGCATCGGTTTCGCCGCTGGGCACGGGCTCGGAGATCTCACGCCGCCGACGAATGCCTTCATCCCCCGAATCGAGCGATTTCATCGTCGCTTCGTAACCCCCACCTTCGCCTGCCTTATGTCGTACCCGCAGGGCGTAACCGGCGCGGTGTAGCCGCCAGTCGGCGGTGTCGAAGTAGGTGTCGGTCAGGTCGCGGGTCTCGTTAGAAGCCACCGCCGGACCGTCCCAGCGGGAACGGTTCTCCAGCCAGCGGGCCACGGGCCGCGTGTCGAGAGCGTCGAACTGCCACTCGACCTCCTGATGGTCCGAAACTTGCTCCTGCATGCGGTTAGTGATTACCTCCGTTGAGTTCTGCCGACAAAGTAGCACATGATACCATCCACGACGGTCCGGTTCATTGCAGCGGCCGGGGTGAACTCCTTAGAAGGGATGCTCCAGCAGGATCGCCTGGCTGTCGAGCGGCTCTTGGTCGTCTTTGGGCTGGAGGCGCTCGTATGTGCCGTCCGGTTTCAGCTCCCAGGAGTTCATGTTGTCGGAGAGTTGTAGATCGAGGAGGTGCCGGACCTTCTGGCGGTGGTGTCGCTCACGCAGGGGGAAGGTGGTCTCGACGCGACGGTCGAGGTTGCGCTGCATCAGGTCGGCGGAGCCGAGGTATATCTTCTCGTCCTTCCCTTCCCCGAAGGAGAAGATGCGCGCGTGCTCCAGGAAGCGGCCGACGATGGAGACCACCCGGATGTTCTCGCTGATCCCCTCGATACCCGGCTTCAGGCAGCAGATACCGCGAACGATCAAGTCAATCTTAACGCCCGCCTGCGAAGCTTCGTAGAGCAGCTCGATCAACTGCGGGTCCGTGAGCGAGTTTGTCTTACACGTTATCCGCGCGACCTTGCCGTCGCGGGCTTTCTGCGTCTCCTCTTCTATCATGCGCGCGATGCTCTGCCGCAACGTCGTCGGGGCGACGAGCAGCTCGTGGTACTCCTCGTGCTCGGAGTATCCGGTCAGGTAGTTGAAGAGGTCCGAGCCGTCCTCGGCCAGGTTCGGGTCGTCCGTAAAGTACGAGAAGTCCGTGTAGACGCGGGCCGTGCCGGGATTGTAGTTACCGGTCCCGAGGTGGATGTAGCGCCGAAGACCCTGCCCCTCGCGCCGCACGACCAGGCATATCTTCGCGTGCGTCTTCAGGCCCACGATGCCGTAGGCGACGTGAACGCCCCGCGCCTCTAGCTGCCGTGCCCAGGTGATGTTCGGCTCCTCGTCGAAACGCGCCTTCAGCTCGACCAGTACGGCGACCTGCGTCAACTCGTCGCGGGCCTCCGAGAGCGCCTCGACTATCGGGGATTTGGAGCCAACGCGGTAGAGCGTCTGCTTTATGGCGAGGACGTCCGAGTCGTTGGCGGCGGCGCGCACGAAGTCCACGACCGGGGTAAACGAGTCGTATGGATGATAGAGCAGGATGTCGCCGTTGCGAATCGCCTGCGTTATGGAACGCGCGCTCCGGATCTCCGGCGGAATACGCGGCGTGATCGGTGAATAGACGAGGTCCGAACGGTCCAGGTGCGTAAGTTCCTCGAAGTCCGCGAGCCCTATCGGTTCCGGGACGGGGTACACATCGTTCTCGTCGAGCCGCAGGTTGCGGGCCAGCCAGTGGCGCAGGTCTTCGGGTATCTCGTCGGTGACGACGAGCCGCACGCTCTGACCGAACCAGCGGCCCTCGATCTCATCTTCTATCGCCTGCAACAGGTCGGATGCCTCGTCCTCTTCTATTACGAAGTCCGCGTTGCGCGTAACCTGGAAGACGTAGCTCCCCAGAATCTTCTTTCCGGGGAAAAGCTCGTCCAGGTTGGCCGCTATGATCTCCTCCACCAACACGAGCTTTATCTCCTCGTGCTTGCCCGGCTGCGGCGTCTCCTCGGGCTTCTCCTGCGGCGGTACTCGCATAAAGCGCGGGATCGAGGTCGGTACCTTCACGCGGGCCATGACCTTGCGTCCTTCGTCCTCTATTACGACGAGCAGGTTCAGCGAGAGGTTGGAGATGTGCGGGAACGGATGCGCCGGGTCTATGGCGAGCGGCGTCAGGATCGGCTGGATGTCCTTCGCGAACGTTCCCCGCAACTCGCGCCGGCCTTTAGCGGGGATCTTGCCGTGCGGCACGATACGGATGCCCTCTTTCTGGAGAGCCGGCAGGATCTCCTCGTCCAGTATCCTGCGCCGCTCGTCGAAGAACTCTTCGGTGCTCGCCTTGATCCTAGACAGTTGCTCCTCCGGCGTCATGCCGTCCGGGATGGGGTTCGGTAGCTCCGAGGCGACCTGCTGCTGCAAACCGGCGACCCGGATCATGAAGAACTCGTCCAGGTTCGTCTCGGAGATGGAGATGAAGCGGACCCTCTCCAGCAGCGGATGCCGCTCGTCCCGCGCCTGCGCGAGCACCCGGTCGTTAAACCCGAGCCAGGACAGCTCCCGGTTTATGTATAGCGACGGGTCCGAGAGGTTCGGTTTGCGCGCTACTTCCGTCATATCTCTCTCCCGTCCGCCAGCGTGAGCAACGTCCCCTCCCGTATACCCCCCCGCGCTACGCTCAATTCGTCCTTGCCGAAGTGCTCCAGAATCGCCGCAAGCGTCGTGATCGCCGCCGGCAGTACCCGCGCCCGCTCCGGCGCGAGCCCGTACTCCCTGGCGAGTACCGCCGACGGCTCCTCCGACACTTCCTCGGCGAGCTTCCGCAGACGCTCCACCGTGAGGTCGTCCTGGGTTATCTTCAGCATCGCCCGCGCCGACCCACCGACTGCCACGACCGGGACCTGCGACGCCAGACTCCATCCCGGCATTATCTTCTTGACGTGCTCGTCGAGCGCCCGAAGCTCTTTCTTCTTCGGCGGGTCGTTGCTGACGAACCGCTCCGTGGTGCGGTTCGAGCCGAGCGGCAGGGAGACCTGCATCAGCGGCCCGTTCGACGGCTCGCCGACGATGATTTGGGCGGATCCGCCACCGAGGTCGACCACGAGCGCCGGCCCTTCCCAGGACTTCCCGACCGCCGAGACCGCCCCCCGGAAACCCAGCTCGGCCTCCTTCTCGCCGGAGATTAGCTGCATCTGTAGCCCCGTACCCTCGACCACCCGCTCGGTAAGTTCCGGGCCGTTCTCCGCGTCCCGCACGGCGCTCGTGGCGAGAATCAGGGGTTTGGGGGCGCCATTGAGCGCGGAGATCTTGGCGAACAGCCGGATCGCCTCCGCCGCCAACGTGAGCCGCTCTTCGTCGAGCTTGCCGGTCTTCTCCACCCCCGCTCCCAGCCGGGCGGATACCTTCTCTCCGGTAACCGGCAGCACCCCGCCGTCTTTCACATCTCCGACGAGCAGGTGGATGGTATTGGACCCAACATCTATCACTCCGTGGCGGCTCAAGCTCTCCTCCCAAAACGTTCGTGAACTCTCACACCGACCATGATACCGTCCCGGCGTAACAGGTGATATATTCGACCGGCCGGGGCCACGGCCAGGCCGCCTCCCGGCGGTATTCGACCTCACAGACCATCGAACGGAAACAGGGTGCGCCATCTCCAAGAAAGCTTCCAATAAAGCGAAGAAGGCGAAGAAACTCGCGGAACACAACGGCAATATCCCGGCGCCGGCGAGAGCGAAAATCAGAGATTACGACTCGCACGTTCTGATCTGCCGCGGTGGTGACTGTAAGAAGCGTGGCGCGAAGGAGGTCCGCCAGGCCTTCAAGGAAGAGCTACGCGACAACGGCATGATCCGGGAGGTCCGTACGGACGTCGTGGACTGTCTCGGACTGTGCAAGCACGGCCCGAACGCCATCGTCTACCCGTCAGGGACGTGGTACCTCGGCCTGATCCCGTCGGACGCGCCGGAGATTGTAGCGAAACACTTGAAAGGCGGTGAACCCGTCGAACACCTCGCCGCCGCCCGCCGCCCGGTAAAGAAGAGAAAGAAGTGAGAGCCCGAAGCGGAATCTCCGCTTCGGGCTCTCGGTGTGGCGTTACGGCTGGCGTTCTCTAGCTCACGCTCTTCAGCTCGCCCTGCACGATAAGGCGCTGCGTGTAGTTCGGCAGGGTGCAGGTCTGAAGGCTGACGATGTTCTTGCCGGGTATCGGCTGCGTGACGGAGTAGTTGCTCGGGTCCACGCGGAACTTCCTGAAGACCTCGTAGGTGT
>CALMWA010000050.1 GCA_937873125.1 uncultured Actinomycetes bacterium
GATATGGTAGTAAATGATCCGCAGGAACAAGCTACGACCCGCGATGCCGGAGGAGATGTTCGGGCGCTGGCCTTCGACGTCTTCGGGACCGTCGTGGACTGGCGCTCGACCATCATCCGCGAGGGTGAACAGCTAAACTCGGAGAAGAACCTGACCGTCGATTGGGCCGCCTTCGCGGACGCCTGGCGAGGCCGCTACGCACCTTCGATGGACCGGGTGCGCCTGGGTGCGTCGCCGTGGACAAACCTCGACGCCCTGCACCGCGCGTCCCTCGAAGAGCTTATCGCGGAGTTCGAGATCGAGGGTCTGACCAAAGAAGAACGCGATCATCTCAACCACGTCTGGCACCGGCTGGAGCCGTGGCCGGATTCAGTGGAAGGGCTCGCGCGGCTAAAAGAACGCTACATCATTACCACGCTCTCCAACGGGAACGTGGCGCTGCTGACCAACATGGCCAAGCGAGCGGGGCTTCCGTGGGATGTGATCTTCTCCGCCGAGCTCGTCCGCCACTATAAGCCCGACCCCGAGACATACCTAATGGTCCCGGAGCTATTGGACCTTCGGCCGGATCAGATAATGCTCGTGGCCGCCCACCCAGACGACTTGCGCGCCGCCTGCGACAACGGCCTCAAGACCGCCTACATCCCCCGCCCCCAGGAATGGGGACCGGATGGCGAAGCAGAGCCGTCCGACCCCACCTTCGACCTGGTTGCCAGGGACTTCCTGGACCTCTCCGAAAAGCTGGACACGCTCAGGTAACGAGGTTGGCGAACACGAGGCGTAGCAGCCTCATGTAGCGAGGCCGCGACGTTACCGCGAGGACTAGCAGGGCGATGGAAGCTGAGATCAGCAACACCCCCGGAACGATAAACGGCGCTCCGAAGCCGAAAGACGCCGCCAGAAGACCACCGCCGAGCGGACCCAGACCGAAAGCCACCGAAGTCACCGAAGCCGCCACGCCGAAGGCCTCGCCCTGCCTCTCGGGCGCTACAGCAGACCTGATTGCGAGGTTGGCGACCGGGATCACCAGCCCCAGAGCGAAGCTGATAACGAGGCGCAACTCGAATAGTTCCCCGACCGTGGAGACCGCTGCCTGCGGCAGAGAGGCGAGCCCGGCGAGCAGTAACGCGAGGATCATCACCCTCAAGGTGCCGAAGCGTGCCGCGAGCCGGCCGCCGACCAGGGATCCGGCGGCGGCAGCCAGGGCCCCGGCTCCGAGGATCTGGCCCGAAAGGCTTGCTACTCCGGCCATCGTTCCCGCAAGCTCGCCCACGAAACCCGGCAGCGCCGGATGCACGCCCGTCATCGCCACATGCACGAAGAATAGCGGGATCAACCCGATCAACAACGCCCGCCACGGCAGCGGCCCCGATTCTCCGCTCTCCTCTTCTTCCTCAGACGCAGTCTCCGCGCCCTCGACGCCGAAGAGCACCAGCACCCCGGACAGGAAGAGCAGCCCCGCCGTCACCGCGAAAGAAGCCCTTATGCCGACAACCTCGGCGAAGACACCGCCCATGAACGGCCCAGCGGCGGCCGCGACGAATATGATCATCTGCAGGGTGCCGAGCCGGGCTCCGGCTTTGCCCTGCGGGGCGGTGGCCGAGGCCAGCACCGTGGCCGCCGCGACCGTTCCGGTGAGCGTACCCTGCACGAGCCGCAGCGCGAGCAGGTGCCACGGGCTCGTCGCCAAACCCATCAACCCGACGACGAGAGCCCCGGCGAACGCCGCCCGAAGCAGCATCGTCTTCGGACCGAGCCGGTCCGCGAGCCGGCCCCACACGGGAGCCGCGAGCGCCATCGTCAGCGCCGTGGCCGTGTTTAGCACCCCGGCCCACGCGGCGGCGGAACCGGCGTCCTCCACCCCGAGCCGCTGCACGTAGAGCGGCATAAACGGCATGACGAACATAAAGCCCGCCGTCGCCGCGAGCTGGGAGATCAGAAGTATCCCGAATGACAGTTTGCCCGCTACGTGAACCTCGGCCCGTTTCATCGGACGAGCCCTGTAATGTACGAGTTGATCTAGTCGCTCTCTTCTAAAATAGTTATTTTGCAACTAGAGCGTATCAAAGTTCGCTTGCGGGTCCAGCGCTCTTTCAGTCCGGGTGTGATCTCGTTAACTGTCCGCTACAGCAGCGCCCAGAGCGCCGTCGCCACTCCCAGGACCCCCGTGAGGATCACGATGCCCAAAGTAAGCGCACGGAAGGCACGCTCCGAGACACGCTTCAGGAGTGAAGTACCCAGGGCTTTCCCGGCAAAGGAGGCCGGTATCAGGGCCAGGGCAAGCGGCAATTGGGCCGGGTCCACCAGGTCACGAAGGTAGAGGACAGCGACCCCGGCGACGCTCATGATGAGGAAGTAGAGCGCACTCGTGCCGCGGAAGTCGTGCTTCGGGAGGCCGCGGGCGGCGAGAAGCAGGACTATCGGAGGACCGGCGAGACCCGTCGAGGTCGAGAGCGCGCCGCTCAATGATCCCGCGACCACCGGCCCCCACCGCGTCTGGGCGCCGGGCAGCGTCGTGTCCCGGACGAGGAGCACCGCCGAGATCACCACCACGATCCCAACCCCCAGCCGGATGTACGTCGGGTCCACGACCCGCAACACCTCCACCCCCGCCACGATCCCGACGAGCGCCGGGAGCAGCAGCGCGACCACCAGCCCCCGGTGCGCCTCCCGCCACGAATCCACAACCACCGCCAAGTTGATAAAGATGGAAAGTATCACCGACAGCACGATCACCGTCTTCGGCTCGTAGACGAAGAGCAGGAGCGGCGTGCTGATCAACGCGAGCCCGAAACCCGTCAGCCCCGAGACCGTCCCCGCCAGAAACGCCGCCACCAGCGCCACCAGCAGCGCCCAGCTCAACAAACCGGCGCTCCGGGGGGGACACGAAAGCCTCCGCCGGACGGTTCCCGGACGGAGGCGCTCATCTCAGCGGTAGGATCTAGCGAAGGACGCCGGCGTAGAGGCGTTCCCACGCCTCCATCTCCGGTGTGAAGTATCGTACCCGCGTCTTCTTATACTCGCGGGTCGAGTAGAGGGAGGCGTAGTCCGTGAGTCCACTCTCCTCGCTCATCGCGTCCAGCAACGACTGACACTCTTCGACCGAGCGTCCGTGGACCATACTGAACAGGGCGTAGGGCCAGTCCTCGTAGACCGGGCGCTGGTAGCAGTGGGAGACGGCCTGGTACTGGGCGAACATGTTGCCGACCTCTTCGATGCGCTCGTCGGGGACCTTCCAGACGCCCATCGCGTTCGCCCGGAAGCCCGCCTTGCGGTGGAACAAAACGGCGGAGAAGCGGCGCATGATCTTGCGCCGCTGCAAGTCGAACGCCCGCTCCAGCAACTCCTCATAGCCCCTCCCGGCCTGCTCGCCCCACAGGTCGAACGGCCTCGGGGTCAGCGGCACGTCCTCCTGAAGCACCCGAACCGCCGCCTTGTCCTCATCCGAGATGTTCCTGTCGGCGCTCTGGCGGTCGGACTCGCCGTACTGCGGGGCTTCCTTCTTCGCGGTTGCGCCCGCGTTCATGTCGAGCGTTACCCCAATCTTGAAGAGCTTGAGCGTCGGCAGGATGCGGGTCTTCTCCGCGCCGCTTATGTGGTGCAGCACGTCCACGGTCCCTTCGAGGCCGAGCCGGGAGTCCGGCGGGACGGCTACCGTGTACCAGAGGTTCAATTCGTTGTTGCGCTCGTAGTTATGGGAGACGCCGGGATGGGAGTTTATGGCCTTCGCGCCCGCGTTCAACTTGTCGGCCGGGATCTTGGCCGCCACCAGCGTGGATTGGTAGCCCAGGACACGGGTATCGAAGATAGCGGAGATCTGACGAATCACCCGCCCCCGCTTCAGCGCCTCTACCCGCCGGATGACCTCGTCGCCCGCCAGCCCGACCTCGCGCCCGATGGCAGCGAACGGCTCCCGCTCCAGCGGAAACTCGCGCTGAATAAAGTTCAAGATGTCCTTGTCGGTGCTGTCCATCATGCGACTGCCGGTGGTTGTGCTGACCAAGGTATACGAGCCCTTCTCGACGGTTTGCTACTTCATAATTGCATAATAGCAGGCGCTGTCAAAATACGGTATGAGAATGTTTACGAATCTACTTTCGTCGTCACGTCGAGATCGAAGCATCCCCAATCCGGGCCGGAGGTTGCGACGAGCCTCCAGTAACCTGCGGCGGAGAGATCCATCTCGCTCGGATAAAAGGCTCCGTTGCTGTTGGAAGCCCGATCCGGAAAGCTATACGTACGCTGTTTACCCTCGTTGACTAACGGGATCGCCTCGACTTTCAAACCTTTCATTGACTCCTGATGTAACGGAGCCCACCAGATCTTACCGCGCTCCAAGTCCGACCAGCTACGGATGAAAGGACGAAAGTTGCCCGCCACGAACTCGCCGGAACGGACGACATCGTCCTCGACTTCTACACACTCTCTTGCGCTAGCCCCGGCGGTCTTCCCCTCGAAGAGAGCCGGCGGCTTATCCGGCGGTGGCACACGGGCAAAGGTCTTCGCTCCGGTTTCGGCTTTTCGTGCGGCCTCGGGAAGGTAGACGCCGCAGGCCCCCGCGCCAGAGTCCGTATCGAGGCATTCTCCCCGTGCGTTTCGAGACATTTCGAAGCCCACGAGCACGAGCGCCACCACGCTCAGAAAGATGATGGCTGCGCGTCCGCGACCCAAAACCTTACCCTCGCTCTTCCATCGCCTTCTGGTACTCAGCGTAGACGGCTTGCACATCCTTCCACACGAGGCGTTTGGTCTGCTGCAGGTCATCGCCGCTCTGGCGCAGGACGTAGGCCGGGTGGAAGGTCGCCATCGCCTTCACGCCGTCCACGTCGTACCAT